>JBFGHF010000065.1:0-10862 GCA_041578355.1 Acidobacteriota bacterium | reverse complement strand
GGACTGGAGCTGGGCCTGCGCCGGCAGCGAACACAGGCCCCCCAGCAGCAACAGAATCCAGAAGCGCTTGGTCCATCCCTTCCCAGTCGCTCGCATCTGTTACCGGACCGCTCGGCTCTGCAGCTCGACGTTTCGGGCCTCCAACTGGCGGCTGACCGAGCCGACCTGCGCCTGCAGGTTCTGCAGGGCGCGATTCTCGAGCGAAGCCGCGCGGTTCTCCAGCTGCCGTGAAGCGTTCTCGATATAGCTCCGGAAGTTCTCGAGAGAGCGGTTCTCGAGATGGGCGGCCCGGTTCTCGACGTGCCGGTTGAGCACCATCAGGTGAGAGTGGAGCTGACCCATGGAGCGGTGCGCCACCTCGCGGTAGCCGCTGGCGAGCTGCCGTTGAACCGCCTCCAGCTGCTTGCTCAGGTTGGCCAGCGAACGTTGCTCCAGGTCGGCACGGTCCCGTAAGCCGCGGCCGAAGCTCTCCATGGAAGCGCCGGCGTTCTCCAGTTCCTTCTGCCGAAGGCTGTAGGCCTCCAGCTGCTTCTCCATGTGCGAGACAGAGCGCTCCTCCAGTTGCACGGCACGGTTGTTGAACTGGCGGCTCAGGTTTTCCATCATGCCGGCCGCGCTGGCCAGCTCCCGTTCTCGCAGCTGGGTCTGTGCTTCCAGCTGTCTCGAGAACCCGGCCAGTTCCCGCTGCGCGTTGGCCAGTTCGCGATGCTGAAGGCTGACGGCCTCCAGGTAGTTGCGGCGGTTCTCCATCGACTGCTGTCGAAGGCTGTAGCGCCCTTCCAGAGCGCGCTGCGCATTCTGCAGTTCTGCCTGGAAGTTCTCCAGGGAGCGTGCCTCGACTTGGGCGGTGCGGTTTTGCAACGCCCGGGCGAAGCTCCCCATTCTGGCGCTGAAGCTCCCGAAGGAACGGGCTTCCAGCTCGGACAGGCGGTTTTCCACCTGGCGGCTGGCGGCCTCCAGGCTCTTCCAGGCATTTTCGAAAGTACGCTGGTCGAACCGTCCCCGGTGCTCCAGTGTCTTGGCCACGTTGGCCAACTCCGCCTGCAGATTCGCGTAGGAGCGGTTTTCGAATTCGGTCTGATGATCGGCCAGAGCTCGCTGCACAGCCTCCAGCTGCGCGCGGGCGTTCTGGAGCGACCTCTCTTCGAGACTCTTCTGCTGGCTCGCGAGCGAGCGCGTCACGCTGGCCACGGCGCTCCGGTGGCTTTCCAGAGCCCGCTGCTCGACCTGTCCCCGGTGGGCCAGCCCGCGTGCCACGCTCTCCAGCTGGACTGCCGCATTCTGCAACACCGTGGCGTCGTCCAGCAGGTCGCCCGAAAGGTACGTTTCCCTTTCGGCCTCCTGACCCGCCAGCAGGATGTCTTCCTCGGAGATCTGTTTGGATCGATACTTGTCGACCGCCACGATAGTTCCGACCGCCTCTTCTTCCGAGGCCGGACCCAGAGAAGGGCCGAAGTAGGCGATCAGAAGGACCGCAGCAGCAACCGCAATTCCGGCTAGAAGGAGCACACCGATCCTGCCGGCTTGTGAGTCAGTGACTGAATGCATCGATTACCTCCCGTACGCGCCGGACTTCGGGACGACTTCACGCGAAGACGCTGAGTCCGGCGATCCCTGATTTCGTAAACCTGTCGAATTCATCCGATTTCTTGACCAGCGGGCCACTCGAGCGTGACGGTCACGGGGTTGGATTCGGGATACAGGAGGAGTCGCAGAACTACCTCGGCTTCAGCTTCTCGGCCGAGGTCGAGGCGCAGGTGAACGGGAGCATCGACTCGGAGGTGGATTCCGTCCTCTCGAGACTCGGCCAGCTGCAGCCGGTTCGAGGTCTGAGAAAAACCCAAGAATCGGACTCGACTACCGTCGAATCTCAAATCTATCTGCAAAGAACTCTCGGAGTTCACTTCGATCTCGAGGGCTGCCGCAGTGATACCGGCGTGAAGACGGACCCGGCCTTCCAGATCGCCGCTGGAAATCACCTGGGGCTCGAGGGCGCTCAGCGGCTGGGTTGCACCGGGATCGAGAAGGGTACCCGATGAAAGGGGAAGGTGACCGGGACCCGTCACGGTCACCAGCAGGCTGTGCAGCAGGACGCCCAGCGCCAGGCCCGCCGCCAGCGGCAGGAGGCGGCGGAACCAGGACTCGGTGGCCGGCACGGCGGCGCCCGCCCGGGACTCGGGAACCTCGCCACGGATGCCCGCCAGGACGCGCATCTCGAGATCCTCGGGAGGATCGACCCTGGACAACGAGCTCAACGACTCGAACAGGGATCGCAACTGCTCGTACGAGACTCCGGCTCGAGGGTCCTGGCGAATTGCGGCCCGCAAGCGCCTGCGCCCGGTTTCCTCGAGCGCGCCGTCCAGCTCTTCCTGCATCAAATCAGTGAGTTGCTGGTCCATGCCGTTGCAGGAGCCCCTTTCTGTGCAAGTCTTCCCAGAGATATCGGCGGCCGGTAAACAATCGCGATTTCACGGTGCTCTCGGGGATGCCCAAAACGCTGCTGATTTCCCGGTAGGAGCATCCTTCGAAATGCTTCAGCAGGATCAAGGCGCGGTATTGCGGCGCGAGTCTCGACAGGGCGTTCCGGAGGTGTACTTCGAATTCGTGCCTCATGTACTGCTTTTCCGGGTCCTCCGGCCCGGCGAACTGCCGATCCTCCACTCCCTCGAAACGCTGAGTACGCTCCAGGAAGTTGAGCGTCTCGTTGATCGCGATCCGGTAGAGCCAGCTGAACAGACGATGACTCGGGTCGAACTGGCCGATCTTGCGCGCCGCCTTTGCGAAGATCTGCTGGGACAGGTCACGCGCGTCCTCATAGTGGTTCACCATTCCGTAGACGAGGTTGAATATCGGCCTCTCGTACCTCTTCAGGATGACGGCAAAAGCCTCGTTTTTCCCCGCCTGAAAATCTCGGATCAGCTGCCAATCTTCGATCTCTGCCATGAAGTACACGCCGGGACGTCGGATGTTGAGAGATTCCGGCCGGCCGCTCCTTTCCGCGTCGTTTCGACCAGCTTCAATCCATCTGGAAAACCTCTATCAGTCCCGCGTAACGGAACACGTCCCGGATGTGGTGATTCGGGTTGACGATCTTCAGCGCCCCGCCCGATAGCCGTAACCGCTTCTGGGTCTTGAGGAGGACGCCGATACCGGCGCTGGAGATGTACTCCAGCTCCTTGAAATCGACCACCCTCGAGTCCTCCACACCGTCGAAGAACTGCTCCGCGAAAGGTCCCTGCAAGTGGTCGAATCGGCCCCTCACCACAACCCTCTCTCCCTCCGTCCACAGATACAGCATGAGCTACAGCTTCTTGACGACCGTGATTCGGCCTTGCCTGTCGAGGTAGTCATATTCGAGTTGGTCCACCATCCGGCTTACCAGGTAGATTCCCAGTCCGCCCACCTGGCGGTCTTCGAGGGGACCGTCCAACACCGGTCGTTTCGCCTGGCGTGGATCGTGGAAGTCGGTGTCGAAGTCGGCCACACTGAGAATCAGTTCATTGTCCTCCAGGAGCAACCCGACCTGAATCTCCCCGGCGCCTTTTGGGTTGTGCTTGACGCAGTTGGTAAAGAACTCCTCCAGTACGAAGTCGGCCGTGAACAACAACTCCGAATCGATCTGTTCACGGTCGAAAAACTCCCGGACGAAGAGAGAGATTCCCTCCAGCGATCCCATTTCGCGCGGAAACGTCCTATCCATCGATCTCGGAACGCGTTCCACTGCTGGGGTTCCCCGTCTCCACCGACGCCCTCCCTCCCTCCGCGCTCACCAGCACCGCGTCCTCACCCAGCCGCTCGATTCG
This sequence comes from Acidobacteriota bacterium, assembly GCA_041578355.1. Taxonomy (GTDB): domain Bacteria; phylum Acidobacteriota; class UBA6911; order RPQK01; family JANQFM01; genus JBFGHF01. Next base: position 7,059 of record JBFGHF010000065.1, on the reverse strand, counting down.
TGCCCGGAAGTGCGCCACCAGGGCGTCGCGGCGGGAAAAGAGCATCTCCACTTCCTTCCTGGTCAGCACCCCCTCGAGTCGTTCCAGAACCTCCTCGGGGTCCAGTAGCTGCAGGCGCTTCCAGACCTCGCGGTCGCACTCCACCAAGACGTTGATGGTGGCGGGAGTCTCGTCGAGTCGGAAGGCCCGCGTGTGGTCGATCATCCAGAGCTTCCAGGTGCCATCCACCAGGATGTTTCCCTGGTTGCGGTCGCCGTTGGCGATCAGCCGGTCGAACAGGTACATGGTCTGCATCTGCCGGCGCCAGTCGGCGGTTTGCGGAACTGGCCGCTGCTCGCTGAGGCGCGTCTTCTGGGTGAACGCGTTTTCGATCCACAACTGGAGCGTCCCCCTGCGTCGGCCGATTCTCCGCTTCACTGCCGGAGGGACATTGTCCACTCCGAGCATCCGGCTGAGCCGGTAGGCGGCGACCTCGAAGATGCAGTCGTCTCGGAATCGAGGGCTGAAGGTGCCGTCTGCCATCGTCACATTCGTCTTTTTCACGCTCACGTCGCGGAAAGCTCCATGCGCGCGGACCCCAGCCTGCTCCAGCAGCAGCTTGTCGATCTTGTTGATTCCGTCCTGGATTCGTTTGCGGGAAACCACCTCGGCCGTGGCGAGGAACTCCTCGACTTCGGCGTCGCCGCGGAAGGGCAAGGGTGCCCCCTCCGGTCCGATCCAGAGGGCGGGTGGCGCGGATGCGCCGGGAGCGCTGCCCAGCGTCCCCGACGCGAGCTGCGGCGCCACTTCCGGCTGACCGGAAAAGAAGTTCCATCCCAGTGTGATCAGACCCGCCACGCAGACGAGGGAGAGAACCAGTCTTCCGACTTTCATGGAATCCGCCTCCCTTCACAGATCTGTACGCAAATACCCCGCTTTCGCCCGAAGGTTCGACCCGGTTGGGAGCGATCGGAGAATGATCAGGTGCCTGGCTGGAATATGGTGGAGTCCCGCGATCCTCTCCCGCTGGTGCTCACAACTCTATCCGAAGAGACCCCGAAGTACAAAGAGATTCTCGGTCGCCGGGCGGCTGAGGCACGGCGAACCGGCCTCGACAGGGCGCCTCTCAGCCAGTTTCGACCCGGGCGCATCAGCGGCTCATGCGAATGGCCTTCTGAACCCGGCTGCGGTCCAGCTCGCCCTGCTCCCACAGGTCGGCGAATCGGCCGTAGAAGTCGCGGGCTTTGTCCTCGTCGCCCAATTTCGAGTAAATCTCGCCCAGGAAATAAAGGCTGCGGCCATAGAGAACGGCGTAGTGGGTGCTTTCGACTCGATTCTCTACCACCCGCTCGAACCAGCTGGCCGCCTCTTTGTCTTTTCCCGCCTGGTGAAGCGCCCAGGCCAGCGCGTACCAGAGGGGTACATGGTCGGGCAGGTAGTAGGGATCGAAGAACGTGGTGATGCCGCGGGGGGGGAGCTGAGCAACCGCCTCGATCAGTTTCGCACTGGCGGAGTCCCAGTCCTTGGCCACTCCATCCAGCGAGGCCCCCAGCAACAGAGAGAGCCGCGCCTCCGCGGGGTTCGGCTGCGCCTGGACGCGTTGCTCGAGCCGAGTTGCCAATCGCCTTGCTGCGACGTCATTCCCAAGTCGGGTGTGTGCGACGGCCGCCAGGAAGCGGCCGTACAGCTGTGGCCATTGCCCCGTTCCCTTCTCCACGGCTCGAGTCGCCTCTGTGAGCGCGTCGCCGGGCCGATCCATCTGCAGCAGCAAGTCGGCTCTCGTGGCGTGCGCCATGGCTTGCAGTCCCGCCGACGCAGACTTCGCCTCCGAGGCCCTGGACAGTCGATCCAGCGCCTCGGCGGCCCTCCCCCGATAGAGATTCGAGCGGGCCAGGTAGACGTTTCCTGCCGACTCGTATTGCGGGTGGGTGGACTCGGCCATCAGGCGAGCGGCCTCTTCGCCCTCCCTCCACCGATCGCTCTGGACGTACGCGAACCAGCGCAGCTCGGCCTCTTCGTAAGTTCCAGGCCGCAGGCGCCGATACTCGTCCAACGCCTCCAGCGCGTCCTGCACCTTGCCCCAGCGCACGAAGTGGAGTCCGAGGAGCAGGTGAGCATAGGCGATCCCCTGGCTGCGATCCAGGTAGTCCATCAGGACCTGGTGTCCCTGCGGAAACTGGTCCAGAACGGCGTGCAGCGTGGAAGCCACGTAGAAATTGCCCCCGAAGAGGTTCCGGCTCGACACCAGCACGCGGGCGTGATCGAGAGCCTCCTCGTAGCGCTCGAGATTGGCGAGCGTGAAGACCAGGTTGCGGCGCCCGGCGTCGTGGCGGGGAAACATCTCCACCAGCCGTTGAAAGGGTTGGACCGCCCGGCTGTACGTCACCCAATCGTGACCGAGATACATTCCCTGGATGTAGTAACGCTCCTGGATGGGGGCCTGGGCAGAGTTCTCGAATGCCCGGCGGGACAACTCCCGGGCCTTTCGGTCGTCGCCCAGGTTTTGATAGATCGTGGCCAGTTGTTGCTGTGCCATTGCAAAACCAGGATCCAACTCGATGGCTTTTTCGAAGAGCGGCACGGCTTCGGGTTCCTTCACCTCGTTGCGAAGCCGGATCCCCTCCGTGTAGTAGCGATAGGCCTCCAGCGAGGCGGTCGTGACCTCCGTCAGAGCCTGCGTAACGGCCGGAGAATCCTCGTCGGAGAGGTTCAGTTCGTCGGTCACCCCACGGCTGAGGCGGTCCGCCACTGAAAAGAGGCTGTCCAGCCCAATGCCCTCGGCCTGGACGGAAGCCACGAGGTCCCCGGCCGGTGCGGTTTCGATCCGCAGGTCGACGCGGAACTTCTCGCCGAGGAACGCAAAACGCCCGGTCACCACCCGGCTCACTCCCTCCTCTCCCAGGCGCCGGAGCTTGTCGGGCCCGGCGTCGGGACTGCCTTCTCCCAGGACTCTCCGGACCCGGTCTGCGGTGAGCACGACCAGGTCGGGCGATTGAGACAGTGAAGTGATCAGCATCTCCGGGAGGCCGGTTCGGATCCAATCCAGCTGGACATCACCGGTCAGATTCTGAAAGGGAAGGACCGCCAGGGACGGTTCGGAAACCACGCCCGCTGGCGCCGCCGCGGGCTGGCCAGTCGGCCGATCTCGCACGTACAAGCCCCAGCTCAAAGCAATCACGACGATCAGCGCCGCGGCCACAACGGCGACGAGGGGAATCGTCCACTTTCCGAGACGGCCCCGCCGCAATGCCAGGGGCGATTTGGCCATCAGCTCCTCGGCGCGACGTTCGTCTCTCAACTCCACCAGCTGCTGCTGCAGCTCCTCGGCCGACTGAAAACGGCTTTCGGGGTCCTTCTCCAGGCAGCGCGAGACGATGCGGTTCAGGTGGCGAGGGAACTGCTCCGGCCTCAGGTCCCGAACGTTCTCCGGCTCGTCCCGGAGGATTGCCGAAGTGACCTCCGCCGCGGTTCCCCCACGGAATGCCCGCCGGCCCGTGGCCATCTGGTACAGCAGAGCACCCAGCGAGAAGATGTCCGAGCGATGGTCGACCGGCCCGGCCTTGACCTGTTCCGGAGACATGTAGGAGGGGGTGCCGGCGATCTGTCCTATCTGGGTGAGGGCCACCGTCGCACGCGTCGCGTCGGCGTCGGTCAGGGGCTCCGGGTCGAAGAGCTTGGCCAGGCCGAAGTCGAGGATCTTGACCAGTCCCGCCCGGTTGATCATGACGTTGGCGGGCTTCAGGTCCCGATGGATGATCCCCCGCTCGTGCGCGGCCGCCACGGCGGCAGCCAGCGCGACGGCAATCTCCAGGAATTTCTCGCTATCCAGGCCTTCCGGCGGGATGATCTCGTCCAGCGTCCATCCGTCCACCAGCTCCATGGTCAAGAACTGGTGGCCGTCAGACTCCTCCACCGAATAAATGGTCACGATGTTGGGGTGGTTCAGGGCGGCGATCGCCTCTGCTTCGCGCTTGAAACGGGCGACCCGGGTGGGATTCGAGGCCAGTTCGGGGGGGAGGGACTTGAGCGCGACCTCGCGCTTGAGGCGGGTGTCCAGGGCGCGGTACACGACCCCCATCCCGCCCTCGGCCAATCGGGCTCGAATCTCGAAGTGTCCGATCGTCTGACCCGCCAGGTCAGTATGCGAAGATCGATCTGTCACTTGTGGAGGCCTCTTCACTCCTTTGCGGCTTCGAAGTCCTCGAGAAGTCCCAGACGCCGCAGCATGTCCCGGTCCGGCTCCCGTTGCTCGAGAGGTCTCACCACGAGAGTCGAGCGGTGTGAGACCTCCGCTCCCGGAAACTTCGACAACTCGATCCGCCGCTCCACGGGTGCGCAGCCCGGATACAGGGCTGCTTCGTAGACGAGCAGCGGGTGTTCGGCCGGATAGTGTCCGAGGAGGCGCTCCGTCAGGAGTCGCAGCCCCTCCCGGCTCCAGAGTCTGCCCTTCTCGAAGGTTTCCACCCCGATCGATCCGAGCTGGATCAGGACCAGCGTGGAAGTGGGGTCGAAAACCCTCTCCTGGAGCAGGAAGTCAGTTGCAGTGAAGAGCTGGCAACCATGCTCGAACGGGTCGAGTCCCAGGTCGGCGTACAGGCAGTCCAGGGACGAGACCGCGGGCAGGATCCGCACCGGCCAGCCGGCCTTCCGGGCTCGCTGCAGAGCGAGTTGCGAGGGGGTGCAGGCTACACCCGGATGGCCGTAGAAGGCGGCGCACACGTCCAGACCCCGGGCCACCTGCTCGAGAATCCGGTCGGCGATCTCCGAGTAGGTCGCATCCCGCGACTTGCCGACGCCGTAAAAGTGCTCCAAGGCCTCCGCCGTCGGGTTGAGCGTGGACAGCCAGGCCCGGGTCGCGGGGTCCGCTACCAGGTGGAAGAGCTTGTCGGATCGGCGAAGGTAGCTGAGCGTCTCCCGGGTCGTGTGGCCGTTGACGACCAGCCCCGTCCCGACGATAGTCAAAGAGCCTTTCGTCTCAGCGCTGGAAGTTCCCATCCTCTCTCACTCGGCCACCCGGCTTTCTCGGGTCGTGCCTATGTTCTCTGAGGCAGGCCCCGTTGAGTCACGCCCCGGTCGTCGTCCTCCGCGGCGCTCGCGAGAAAGGCCTGGATGCGGTCCGCGTCCCCGCTGGACAGCACCTCCCTCTCTCTCTCCGACAACCCGGCCTCATCCATGGCCCCGGTCGGGTTCTTCAGATACTCGGCTGGGTTTCCCCCGATCTGAGCCAGAAACCTGATCAGTCTGGAAGCCATACTTCATCTCCCTCTGTTGTGCGGTCGTCACCGGCCCGCGCCCAGCGGGCCCAGAACGTCCCGCTTCCGCATCTCAACCGGACATTCCAGTTGAGGACATTGATCGAAATCCTGGAGAAGCTCTCCCACTCGGGTGATCAGCTCCTGGTAGCTGAGGCGGCCGTCCGCTTTTTGGATCACTCGGCCCAGGGCCCAGGAGAACGCTCCGCGGTACTCGCCTCCCAACCTTGCGTCGGCCGCGGTCTGTTCGGCGCGGCAACCCGCCAGCAGCACGTGCCGGTCCACCGGAACCATGGCAAACTTGTTGTTCGAATCGGGAGAATCCCCGCGCTGCTGCCGAGCCTGCTCGGTAAACTCTCTCAACTTGCGGTCCCACTGCTCCTGCGGGAATGTCTTGAGGGCCTGCCGGATCCAGCCCTGAGGATCAGCGTCCCTCGCCGCACGCTTTTGCGCGATCCGCTGTGTGACTTCCCGAGGGGCCTGCAGGAAGCGCGGGCGGATGTCGTACTCCGCCAGCTTCTCCTCTTCCCCGCGTTGAATCGACCCGCTATGGCAGCAGTCCGCCAGGAACGTGAAATTGACGTCCTCCGGAATGCTCTCGAAGAGCTTTCGAAGATCATCGTCCCGTAAAGGTCGGTCCCAGTCGTGATCGTGGGTGACCAGGCACTCGTCCAGGCAGTCCCATTCGTCGTCGGCTTCGTCCTCGACCTGAGCTCCGTGGGTGGAGCAGTGCAGGAAGCGGACGTCCTGCCCCATCCCCTGATAGTCGCTCGCGAGCCAATCCAGACCCCGGCGAATCGCCGCATCCGTGGCCTCGGAGTCGTGCAGAACCCGGATTTCGTCCGGAGGAAAGCCGAAAAAGGTCGTCAGCAGATCCCGGACCTCGCGGGTGTCGTTGACACAGCCGCGCAACTCCGCAGCCGGGTCTGCGAAGTGGTTGATCCCGATCAGAAGAGCTCGTTTGGACATCGGCAGTCCTCGCTATCGGGTCGAGTCATGGAATCAGGTCGAGGCGAAGCCGCCTGGAAACCCGCTTTTCCAACAGCCTCGGAAACCCTCGGCCCCACGACCCCGCCCGGATTCGATCTACCTGGTTGCCGGTTCGCTCGCCCTCCGCAGCGATCCTTCGTTGCTGTTTTCGAGGACCGAGCGGACATGCAAGAGACCCTGGACGGCGCCCCCGCCGCCGGCAGCCGCATCGGCGCCACTCTCCTTCAGAATCCAGGCCACGATCTCCAGATGATCGACGACGCTGAGCAGTTCTGCCTGGGAGCAGCCGCGCCGCACGGCCCTGGAGTAGCTCGCCGCGATTTCTTCACGTCGTTCGAACAGGTCGCCCCTCGCCAGGTGTTTCACCACCTGGCTGTCGGCCACCGCTGCCAGGCTCCAGAAGGACGGGGCCTCGCGGTCGCTCTCCAGAGCCTGCGACGTGGCGTCTTGGATCCACGTATCCACCTCCCCCTGTGGTTTGCCGGGGGAAACGAACCGGAGCAGAATCGTGCCGAGCAGCCAGTTCAGAAGCGGATAGAAATCGACCCGCCCGGTCTTTTCCAGCGCCTGCTCATGTGCCTCCTGGTAGGCCGAGGCCATCAGGCCGAGCGCGGAAGTCCGCAACTCTCCGTCGGACACCAGAGCCAGGTGCTTGTGGGCGCTCCCCCGAAGGCACAACCTCTCGATTGTTCGACCGAACTCGAGAAGCCGGTCGATCTCGGCGATGCTCTTGCGAATCAGGCAGCCGGGGTCGGGTGCCTCGTCTCCGCTCGCCCGCCCTTTGAAGACGTGGAAGGCCCACCGAATCCTGAGATTGGCGAGCTGTTCGAGCGCTCGG
>JBFGHF010000064.1:0-10881 GCA_041578355.1 Acidobacteriota bacterium | reverse complement strand
TGGTGGGTGGGCTCGGCCGGAATAGGATCATTGTTCCTGGGACTTTGGGTGGGTCCGCGAATCTGGAGCCTCGCCCAGCGTCACGATCTCCGCACCGTGGGGGACTACCTGGAATTGCGCTTCGGGCGGAGCGTGCGCGGAGCTATCGCGGCACTCCTTTGGCTGGCGACGCTGGCCATCTTGGCCGGGCAACTGATCGCCTTGGCCTGGGTCTTGAACGTGGTGGCGGGAATCCCCAAAATGGCCGGCTGCATTGTCGGCGGCCTGGTGATGACGGTTTACTTCGCCGCCGGGGGGCTTCTCACCTCCGCCTGGGTCAACCTGCTTCAACTGGGCGTGCTGTTGACGGGCTTCGTCCTCGTGCTGCCCACGGTGCTGGGCCAAGTCGGAGGGCTGGGCGGGCTGCAGGCCTCCGTTGCTCAAGAGGGCTACTGGAACTTCTGGCGGGGCGGACCCGGCTGGACGTATCTGGCTCTGCTGGCCCCGGCTTTCATCATCTCTCCGGGTCTGCTGCAGAAGATCTACGGCGCGCGCGACCGCCAGACCGTCCGCTGGGCCGTGACGCTTCAGGGTTTCGCCTTGATGCTCTTCGCCGCGGCGCCCGTACTGCTGGGGATGGCGGCCCGCAGCCTCTACCCCGATCTGCTCAGCCGTGAAATGGCTCTGCCCAGCCTCTTCATGCACGAGTTGCCGCCGGTTTTGGGAGCTTTGGGCTTGGCGGCGATCGTCTCCGCCGAACTCAGCTCGGCCGATGCGATTCTTTTCATGCTCTCGACCTCGCTTTCGCAAGACCTCTACAAGCGTTTTCTCAAGCCCGAGGCCTCGGACCGACAGGTATTGGTCGTGGCGCGCTGGGCGGCCGTGGGAGGGGGCGTTGCGGGAGTGGCTCTTGCCGCCACTATTCCCACTGTGATCGACGCCTTGGGGATCTTCTATTCGATCCTGGGCGTGAGTCTCTTTGTTCCGGTGATCGCCGGTCTCTTCACAAGCCGGGGCGGCAGCCTCGAGGCACTCTGCGCGGCGGGCGCCGGCGTAGCGGTTTACGTGGCGGTTCACCTGACCAGCGGGGGAGCCGGGTTTTGGGGTTGGCTGACGCCCAATCTTCTCGGCATCTTGGCTGCGTCGGCGGGATTCGCCATCATCGCCGCCGCCCGCCGGTTCTAGTGCCCTGTCAACCTACAATCTCCAGGTTGACAAGGCACTAGCCGTCCACCACCCCCAGCCAGGAACGAAAGTACTCCGGATCTTCTATGGGTGTGGCTTGTCGGGCCACCTGAAGAGGCCGGAAGGTGTCGAACATGACCGCCAGTTCGTCCGTCTGCTTGGCGCCGATCGAAGCCTCGGCGCGCCCGGGGTGAGGGCCGTGGGGGATTCCGTCGGGATGCAGGGTGATCGAACCGTATTCGATACCCTTGCGGCTCATGAATTCCGAGCTGGCGTAATAGATGACCTCGTCGGACATGACGTTGGAATGGTTGTAGGGAGCGGGTACTGCAGTGGGGTCGAAATCGTAGGGCCGCGGGCAAAAAGAGCAAACCACGAATCCTTCGCACTCGAACGTCTGATGAACCGGCGGAGGCAGATGAAAGCGCCCCACCTTGGGCTCGAAATCGTGAATGCTGAGCGACCAGGGGTAGTAGAAGCCGTCCCATCCCACCAAGTCGAAGGGATGCCGTTCCAGGACGATCTCGGTGAGGGCGTTGTACTGCTTGACGACGACTCGGAAGTCGCCTTCCTGGTCGATGGTCTGCAGCGTTTCGGGGACTCTGATGTCCCGTTCCGAGTAGGGACTGCCCTCGATCAATTGGCCGAATTCGTTCCGGTAGCGACGGGGCGGGCAGAAGTAACCGCGGGCCTCGAGGATGAGCAAGCGGACCGGCTGCGAGGTGTAGCGAAAGCGGTGGAGGATGCCGCGGTGAATCACCAGGTAATCCCCGCTCCGGAAAGGCAGGTCTCCGAAAACCGTCTCCAGGACTCCCTCGCCTTCGCTGACATAAACCAGTTCGTCGCCCTGGGCGTTGCGGTAGTAGAAGTCGTCTTCTTTGCGGGGCGACACGAAGGATGCCGCCACGTCGGCGTTGTAAAGCAGGGGCACCCGGTCCAGGACGGCGCTGTCCGCGGTCTCGAGTCGGGCCGTGCGGAAGTGACGATGACGCAGCAGCGGTTCCGGGTCCGGTTCCCAGTCGACTCGTTTGAGTTGCCTCACGGAACGGACTTTGGTCGGCGGATGCAGGTGATAGAGCAGAGAAGAGGGTCCGGTGAACCCCTTGTTGCCCACCAGTTCTTCCGGGTGGAGCGTTCCGTCGCTCTGACGAAACACCTGATGCCTCTTGCGTGGCAGATCGCCCAATTTATGGTAAATCGGCATGGATGCGTCCTCCGTCCTGAGCCCTCCGTCTTCCGCTCACGGGGGCCTTCCGCTCGAACTCGGCGGTCTGCTGCTTGGGACTTCCCTAAAGGTTGCCGCGCAGGGCCTGTTCGGCTTCGATCGATTCGAAAAGGGCCTTGAAGTTGCCCTTGCCGAAGCCCCGGCTGCCTTTGCGCTGAATGATCTCGAAAAAGAGCGTAGGCCGGTCCTCGACGGGCTTGGTGAAGAGCTGAAGCAGGTACCCTTCGTCATCGCGGTCGACGAGCACACCCAACTCGCGAAGACGGGAGCCGGATTCCTCGATGGACCCGACTCGCTTGGGCAGCTCTTCGTAGTAGGAATCGGGAACCCGCAGAAACTCCACGCCGTGCTCGCGCAGCCTGCTCACAGTAGCCAGAATGTCCTTCGTCCTCATGGCGATGTGTTGAACTCCGGGGCCGCCGTAATAGTCGAGATATTCCTCGATCTGGCTCTTGTTCCGCCCCTCGGCGGGTTCGTTGATGGGGAACTTGATCGAGTGGGAGTTGTCGGACATGACGATGCTCATCAGAGCGCTGTATTCGGTGGAGATGTCCTTGTCGTCAAAGCTGATGTAGCGCTTGAATCCGAGGACTCGGGAATACCAGTCGGCCCAATACTCCATTTTGCCGAGCTCCACATTACCCACCACGTGATCCACCAGCAGCAAACCGGTTCCTTCGGCTTCCACGGGGCTTGATTCGAAGCCCGGAAGGAAGGGACCGGGGTAATCCCGGGTTGAGACCAGAGAATGGATGGTGTCGCCGTAGGTGCGGATGGCGGCGCGGCGCACTGTGCCGTGGCGATCATCAAAGTCGCGGGGCTCGAACGCGATCTCGGCTCCCCGGGAAACGGCGGCATGGAAGGCGGCGTCGACATCTCCCACCTCGAAGGCGACGTCCCTGACCCCGTCGCCGTGTTTGGCGAGGTGTGAAGCAGCCGGATGGGTCGGGTTGAGAGGAGAGGTGAGCACCAGATTGATCTTGTTCTGCCGGAGCGCGTAGGAAGCTGCGTCACGCACTCCCGTCTCCAGACCTGCATAAGCCAGCTGCGAAAAGCCGAAGGCGTGACGGTAAAAGAAGGCCGCCTGCTTGGCATTGCCCACATACAGCTCGATATGATGAATCTTTTTTAATTTCAATGGGTTATCGCCCATATCTCCTCCCGCCAACTAATCTCGGGTGCTGTCGAAGATGATACACCACGGGGGAGTTCTTTCGTTTCCTCCATGCCGCGTTCTCCGGGGGCGTGTCGACCGAAATCGAGGAATCCCTCTGATTCGACGCCAGCACCCCCTGGCGGAGCCGCTTAGGTGGGTGAAGAAGCGCCTGAGTTCGTAACTCGCATATCAAATCTCACACTTTCCACTGCGGGCGTTCTCACTTTTAAAGCCGCGCTTTTCTCGGGGCGACCGGCCGAAATCTCAAAGTGGGAGCCGTCGAGCCGAGCAAGTTCGAAATGAGAGATGGGAAGTGCCAGCCGGCGGCGGATCCACCCACTCAGAGAGAACCCTACGCCTTCAACTCCTCCAGATCGCGATAGAGGTCCAGGGCCTCGGGATTGGCGAGGGCGTCGACGTTCTTTACGGGACGGCCGTGGATGACGTTGCGCACGGCCAGCTCGGTGATCTTGCCGCTGATGGTTCGCGGGATGTCGGCCACTTGCAGGATGACCTTGGGAACATGGTGGGGGCTTGCGTTCTCGCGGATCTGGGTCTTGATCCGCTGACGCAGAACATTGTCCAGGGACAGTCCTTCGCGCAGTTTGACGAAGAGCACCAGGCGAACGTCGCCCTCCCAGTCCTGGGTGATCACGATGCTCTCCACGACCTCTTCGAGCTGCTCGACTTGACGGTAGATCTCGGCTGTGCCGATACGGACGCCTCCGGGGTTGAGCGTGGCGTCGGAGCGGCCGTAGATGATCAAACCGCCGCGGGGCGTCAACTCCGCCCAGTCGCCATGCCGCCAAACCCCAGGGAACTCTTCAAAGTAGGCGGCGCGGTACTTGCTGCCGTCGGGATCGTTCCAGAAGCTGACCGGCATGGAGGGAAAGGCCATGGTGCAGACCAGTTCTCCGGGTGTCCCCACCACGGCGCGGCCTGCCTCGTCGAAGATCTCGACCTTCATCCCCAGCCCGCGGGTCTGCAGCTCCCCGCGATAAACAGGCGCCAGCGGGTTGCCCAAAGCGAAACAGGAGATGAGATCGGTCCCGCCGGAAATCGAGGAGAGGCAAACGTCGTCCTTGACGCGACTGTAGACGTAGTCGTAGCTCTCCGGCGCCAAAGGAGAACCCGTCGACAGGATGGTTCGCAGCGGGGACAGGTCTCTCTCCTTGGGGTGTGCGTTTTTTTTCTCGGCCAGTGCCAGATACTTGGCGCTGGTGCCGAAGATGGTGACCTTTTCCGCCTCGGCGAGATCGAAGAGAACACCCGCCGTGGGGTGAAAGGGAGAACCGTCGTAGAGCACTACGGTGGCTCCCACGGCCAGACTGCTGACTAGCCAATTCCACATCATCCAGCCGCAGGTCGTGTAGTAGAAGATGGTGTCGCTTCGCTTCAGGTCGGTGTGCAGCACCAGTTCCTTGAGGTGTTGCAACAGGGTCCCCCCGGCGCCGTGAACCATGCACTTGGGAAGTCCCGTGGTGCCCGACGAATACATGATGTAGAGCGGATGGTCGAAGGGGAGCTGTCGAAAAGCGAGAGGCTCCCCGTCATGCTGGTCGAGCAGTTCTCGATAGAGGACGGCCCGCGGCACCCGACCCGGGTCGGGTGAATCCCGCAGGTAGGGCACTACCACGACCGTCTCGATTTCGGGCAGTTGCCCGACGACGTCGGCCAGTCGCGGCAGCGTATCGATCTCCTTGCCTGCGTAGCGGTAGCCGTCGGCGGCGAAAAGAACGCGCGGGCGGATCTGTCCGAATCGGTCGAGCACTCCCTTGGCCCCGAAATCGGGTGAGCAGGAACTCCAAACGGCGCCCAAACTGGCCGTAGCCAGCATGGCGGTCACCGCGACGGGCAAGTTGGGCAGGAATCCCGCCACCCGATCTCCCTGTTGGATGCCGGTGGCGCGCAGAGCCGAGGCCAAGCGCCCTACCTCGCGTCGCAGCTCCCGGTAGGTCAACGAGGAGTGTCGACCCGCCTCGTTCCAGGAGACGAGCGCCGTTCGGTCGTCGTCGTAGCGGAGGAGATTCTCGGCGAAATTGAGCCGCGCGCCTTCAAACCAATGCGCGCCCGGCATTCGCTGGACATCGTCCACGACTTGGTCCCAAACCCGCGAAGAGCGAACATCGCAAAAGCCCCAGACCTCGGCCCAAAAACGCTCGGGATCTCGAACGCTCCATTGGTAAAGGGTCGGGAAGTCCTGGACGGCCGGTTGGACTGTCGAGATGCGATCCAGGAAGTGGCGCAGGTTGGAATCCTCGATGCGCTTTTGGGAAGGGCTCCAGACAGGTACGGCCATCGCGGGCGAAGTATAGGACAGGCATGCCGCGGCCTTCCAGGTTGCGCTACGGGCTTCAACCCGGATCACCGAACAACCAAGGTTGGGCAAAGAAGGCGAGGAGTCACGGCGGCGCCGTTTGGAGCTATCCCAGCGGGAAACCGCAGGCCTTTTCGAGAACGCTGATGGGCGCTTCATCGGGCAAGACCATGACCGAGCGGTCGACGATGAAGGTCTGTTCGAGTGCATAGCGTCCGCTCAGCGCGGCGTGAGGGACCAGGTCGGTATAGACCATCCAACTGGAGCCGGGAGGAAAATCCCAATTCGATTGCCCGCTCTTTTGCTGGAATTCCTCGTTCCGCTTCAGGTAGTCGTGGAACTCCAACATGAATTCGTCGTAGCGGGATCGGTCGGCGACGGGCAGGCCGGCCGCCGAGGCTCGTGAGGCGATGCTCCTCCAGGTTTTCGACAGGAACGACTCGTCGGCTGTCGGCAGCGGGCAACGGCCGGGGCCCGCGTAGCGCTCGACGAGGAGCCTGAAGGGTTCGCCCGTGATCCAGCGTCGGGACTCACTGGGATTGATGTTGGTGAAGAATCTCAGGATCCGAGCGCCGCGTGTGGGCCGAGTCGGAAAAGCGTCGACGTGAAGAAGATCGTTGCGAGCCTTGAATTTGATGGAGCGGCCCTCCTCTTGCAGCGGCCGAAAACTGGCGTAGTCGAGGCGCAGGCCTGTCGCGTAGGCGGGCAGGAGGGTGCGGACGACCTCTGCGGAACGCTTGCTGTAGCCCGCCATGATCTCCCTCAGCCTCTCCTCGCGCCCAGGGTCCTTTTCAGCCACGCCCTTCACCCGGTCTTCCAGAGGACGATAGGAGATGTTCTTGTGGAAGGAAGCCCCGCTCTGTTTCTGGGCAAGAAGGAATCGTCTGTCTTCTTCGGGCATTGCCAGCGGCGAAACGGGGAAGAAGAGAATGTCGCCCTTTTCCAGGTGACGACAAAAGAGGTCTCCCGGTTCTCCCTGCAACGCAGATGCTTCAACGGCGATTCGCCCCATCAGAAGGCCGTGATTTTATCAAATGTCGACATTTCCGTGATTTGGATCATGCAGTCTCGTCCGTCCCGCTCCGATATGCAGCTTCAAACAACAGGAAAAGGATGGGTTAACGATGCTCATGAGATCGACATCGTCCGGTTCGGGGTGCGGGCCGGGATGGGCGGGGAAACTTATTTTGGTTTTTGCCGCAGTGCTTTGCAGCAGTCAGGCTTTGGCTTTTCAAGCTCAGATTCGGGACGTCTCGGCGACCGATTTCCTGCAACGCTCGGAAAGCATCTTCAGAGGACGGCTGATCTCTTCGGAATCGTTCGTACCTGCAGGCGGAGGGACCATACTGACCCGCCACCGGTTCGCAGTTTCGAGGTGGGTCAAAGGCGCCGGCAACCGTACCATCGAGCTGATCGAGTACGGCGGGCAGGTCGGCCAGCAAACCCTGAGCGTCTCTCATCAGGCTCGCTATCGGTCAGATCAGGATTACCTGGTCTTCAGCAAAGTCGACGGTCTCGGCTACCGGCGCACGCTCGGGGGACCCTGGGGTGCCCTTCCTCTGATCTCGGGAAACGATGGCGAAGCGATGGTTCGCTTGCCCGGCTTGCATCCTCTTCGGAACGGTCTCGGTGCCGAATCGGCGCAGCTCTTGTTAGTGAAACTCGACGAATTCATCGGTCAACTCGGCAACCTGATGGAGTCCTTGCCCCATGAAGCGAAATAAGCACGCCAGAATCTTCTTGCTGGTCGCAGCACTGACGATCCTCTCGGTCTCTCAATCGGCCTACGTTTTCAGGACTCTCTCCAACCTGGTTCGGCTGCGCTGGACGGTGCAGGACTATCCGGTCCATATGCGGGCCTGGTCGGGTTTCAACGAGTCCCACCCCAGCATCACGGCGGGCAGCCGCCCTCAAGTAGCCCTGCGGGAGGCCCTGGAACGCTGGTCGAGAATCTCTTCGATGATGATTCGATTCAGCACCGGCAGCCCCCAGCGCGAAATGCGGCGAGACGGCGTCAACCTGATCACCATCGCCGACACGCCCAACAACAACAGCATCATCGGCGAATACTTCCTGGGGGTCTCGCAGACCTGGCAGGAAGGCTCGAGGATCGTGGAGACCGACATTCTCTTCAACCCGAGGCAATCGTGGAGCACTCGGGAACAGGCCAAGGGTTGGAATCTGCTGCAGACCGCAATGCACGAATTCGGTCACAGCGCGGGGCTGGGTCATTCCATCAACCGCAGCTCGGCCATGTACTATCAGGGAGGACTTTTCAATTACGCTTTCAACCGCTTGGCCTGGGACGACATCGCCGGTCTCAACTCGTCCTACCGACTCACGGGCATGGATCTGATCACCGGCGACGTCGAGGGCCGGGTCGTCATGGGCTCCCAGTCCGTCTTCGGGGCGGTGGTGGTGGCGGTCGACAATGAGGGCGTCCTGATGGCCAGCGCGTTGACCGGGCACGACGGAAGCTACCGGCTCGAGTGCCTTCCGCCGGGAGCCTACACCCTCTACGCGGAACCGCTCGACGGCCCTACGACGCCCGACAACCTGGCGTCCGGACATCTCTCCACGGCGGCGATGAACACCAACTTCCGTCCCCAGTTCTATCGCAACTCGACCCAGCCTTTGCTCCGGGTGGCGGCCGGCCAGACGACGAGGGCCGACTTTCAGGTGACAAGTGGACGCTCGCAGCTCGACCCCGAGTGGGTGAAGGCGGATGCCGATCCCTATCAGAACGGATTCTTCAGTTCGATGTCGGTTTTCACGCCCCGCGACCGAACTGTTCATTTTGCGATGGCGGGCAAGGGAGTCTCTCTTCTCGACGAGCAGAGCAGCGTCGGCTTTCTGGGTCCCCACATCGATCCGGGACCTCTGTCGCGCAGCGCCACGAATGCGAACGGCGTGCACTTCAGGTGGTACCAACAAGAGGTTTCCGAGGACGCACCCCGGGGCTCTTACAGCGCCGTGGTACGCAGCGGCGGTGAAACAGGGGTGATCACCGGGGCGCTCGAGGTTGCCTCGCCCTACCGCTATGCGACGGGCTTCGCCCAGTTCGCGCATCTCGACGGGGCCGCCCGTTCCGAGGTCTTTCTGATCAATCGGCAACTCGACGCGCCGGTCAATGGCAGGATCTACGGGCTCGACCAGAACGGACTGGGAGAAGGCTTTCAACTGGCCCAGCAAAGGGGCGGAGAGTCCATGGTCGGACTCTCTGTGCCGGCAGCCGGATCGGTCGCCCTGCAGAGCCAGAGCGACGCGGGATTCGTGGGTTCGCTACGGGCCGAAGCCGATTCCAACTTCTTCGGAACCGTCCTCATCGAGACTCCCGTGGGCACCACCAGCATCATGCCCAGCCGTCCCCTTTACTCTTTTGTGGCTCCCATCGACCTCAGCACGTCGAGCGGTGTCAACACGGGCCTGGCCCTCACCAATTTCGAGCGCCGGCCGGCGCAGATCTGGGTGGAGGCCCGTGACCAGCACGGTGGTTTCGTCTCGAGCAACATCGTGGATCTGGAGGAAAGGGGACAACTCTCGAACTATGTCGGAGAACTGGTGCCGGGACTTCCCGACGAGTTCCAGGGAGCCATTCTGGTGACGGCCAACCGGGAGATCGGGGCGACCGTGATCCGCACCGGCACAGGCTCTTTCACGACCTATCCAGTGATCGAGAATAGGGTTACGGGCACTGCCTATTTCGCCCAATTCGCGCAGAGCGGAGATCTTCATTCCGAACTCTTGCTGGTCAACCCCTCCCCCCTCAAGCACGCCCAGAACGTCGAGGTGGTGCTGCGGGCCTATGACGGCAGGCCGGGTGACCTGGAAATCAACGGCCGCCCGCTTTCCCAGGGCCGCACCTACGTGGCCATCCCGCCATTGGGTTCGGTACGGCTGCGGACCACCGGAAGCCGCGCCTTTGTCGGGTCCGTCGAGGTGAACTCCGAAGTGCCGGTGGGCGGAGTCGTGCTCTTCCGCTCCCCCCTGCTGGGCACCACCGGAGTGGGTGAAAGCCTCCCCCTGCGGAAGATGGTCCTGCCTCTCGACCGCAATCTCGAGACCGGACTCGATACCGGTCTAGCGGTCGTGAACACCGAGGATCGGCCGGTCAGTCTGAGCGTCAGCGTTCGCGCGATGAACGGGGACTTGGTGCGGGGCCCGGTGAGCCTCGAACTTCAGCCACGCCAGCAGCTGGCCCGTTTCCCCGACGACGAACCGCTCAACCTCGAGTTGGGAGATCTATTCCGCGGCACACTCTGGGTCGAGGCCGACGGGCAAGTAGCGATGACCGTGATCCGCCAGTCGCCCGGAGTTCTGACCACGCTGCCCGCCATCGGGCTTGGCGAGACTTTCGGGGCTGGTCAGTAGGCAACTCCGGGATCGGGTGCGGACGCCGTTTCGGCATCCCCCTCCAGCGGGTCCGCACCCCCAAGCCGCATGATTCATCAGGCTTCTGCTGCGGCGCCGTTATCATCCACGCTGACTGCGTTGCCCCCCCTCGTCCTCCTCGACGTAGTTCACGACTACGACTGCGCGGAGGCCTCGGGCGTAACGCCTTCCTCCTCCGTCAAAGGCTTCGGCGGACAGGTGTCAGGCGGCGCTTTCGACGCTTCGCGACGAACCTTGATGAATCATGCAGGCTAAGGCTGAAACAACCAGGCGTCCGCCGTGGGCTTGTCCCCGTAGCCGTAGCCACCCAAGATCAGAACTCGACCGTTTTTGAGGCGAGTTGCCGTGGCGTAGTAGCGCGCCCCGCCCAGGCTTCCACCTACCACCCGGAAGGCTTCTTCGACAGGATCGAACACCTCCAGACGCGAGCCGCCTCCCGCCACCAGAACCCGCCCGTCGGCCAAGAGCAACGCCGCATTGACGATTTTGTAGCGGGCTTGGCTCAATTCGTGAAAGGGACGGAAGCCTCCCCCCGCCGGGTCGAAGACTTCGCTGTTGGAGAGAAAGACGTCGCCGGGTCCCACACGGCCTCCTCCGATCAAAAGCACCCGGCCATCGTCGAGCCGG
>JBFGHF010000063.1:0-10944 GCA_041578355.1 Acidobacteriota bacterium | reverse complement strand
CCTGCCGTTGAGGAGATCCAAGTAGACCTGGATGTGTGTTTCACGACCGCCGCTCGGCAAACGCCTTGACGGCACTCCGTATGTGCGTTTCGCGAACGCCGCTCGGGTCCATCGCCGGATTGCACCGCGACGCGCGAGTCGACGCGCGTCGCATTGACTTTTTCGACACCCTCTCACGACGCGGGCCGCAGTGAACGCAAAAACGCCGACAATTACCGAGCCGCGCGAGTCGACTTCCCTCTGCAGCTCCCTCGTCAGGCACGACCACTTTTTTGACCCGCGCAATCCCGAGTGGCACCAATCCGCTTGACCCCCGGGCTTTCTTTGTTGCAGGCTAGCGACATCCAGAGGCGGGAGGTTACGGCAATGTGGGCATCGGAGAGAGGGCAATTCAGGAGTGGACTGTGGCTTGGTCTGGTGGTGGGGGTCTTCCTGCTTTCGGGCTGCCTGGCCAGCGCCGAGGAGAGTTCGGCGGACATGAGTGACGCCGAAAGGGAACTGAAAAGCCTGGAAGAGCGGGGGATTCGTGCCAACCCCTACCGGGCGGGACGATCGATGACGATGAGCCGGCACGGCATCGTGGCCTCTTCCCATGTGCTGGCGTCCCAGGCGGGGCTCGACATCCTGCGGGGAGGCGGGACGGCGATGGATGCCGCCGTGGCCGCCGCTGCCACCTTGACGGTGGTCGAGCCGATGATGACCGGGATCGGCGGCGACGTCTGGGTGCTCTACTACGAGGCCAAGACCGGCAAGGTCCATGCGCTCAACGGCAGCGGACACTCGCCGTCCGGACTCAGCCGCGACTACTTCCGGCAGAAGGAGCAGCCCAGAATCAACGCGAATTCCTGGGAGGCTGTGACCGTCCCCGGGGCCGTCGACGCCTACTCCTCCGCCCTGCAACGATTCGGACGTCGTTCCCTGGGCGAAGTGCTCGAGCCGGCGATTCGCTATGCGTCCGAGGGTTTCGCAGTCACCGAAACCGTGGGGAGGATGTGGAAGGCGGCCGAGGACGGTCTGCAGCGCGATCCCTGGGCCGAACGCACCTACTTGGTGGACGGCCATGCGCCAGAGGAAGCGGCTCTCTTCAAGAACCCCAATCTGGCCGAGTCTCTGCGGCTGATCGCCAAGGGAGGGCGGGATGCCTTCTACAAGGGGGCGATTGCCGAAGAGATCGTTCGCTATGCCACGGAATCGGGGGGCTTTCTGACGATGGAGGATTTCGCCTCGCACTCGTCCCAGTGGGTCGACCCCATCTCGACCGATTACCGCGGTTTCGAGGTCCACCAGTGTCCTCCCAACGGCCAAGGGCTCGGCGTCCTGATGATGCTCAACATCCTGGAAGGGTTCGACCTTTCCGGGATGAAGCACAACTCGCCCCAATACCTCCATCTGTTGTTCGAGGCCAAGAAGCTGGCCTATGCCGACTTGGCCAAATACGTGGCCGACCCCTGGCAAAACGACCTGCCCACCAAAGCATTGCTTTCCAAGGACTACGCCGCCGGGCGGCGCAAGCTGATCGACCGCAAGAGCGCGGCTGCGGCGGTCGATCCCGGCCTTCCCGTGCAGGGGGACACGATCTACCTGACGGCGATCGACAGCGAAGGCAACGCCGCCTCTTTCATCAATTCCCTTTTCGCTTCGTTCGGCTCCAAGATCGTCGGCGGCAAGACAGGGATCCTGCTCCAGAATCGGGGCGCGGGGTTCACTCTGGAAGAAGGACACTTCAACGAATACGCGCCCGCCAAGAGGCCCTTCCACACCATCATCCCCGGCATGGTCACCCGTGGCGGCAAGCTCTACATGTCCTACGGGCTGATGGGGGGAGCCATGCAACCCCAGGGGCACGTCCAGTTTCTGCTTTCCCACATCGAGTTCGGGCTCAACATCCAGGAGGCCAACGACGTTCCCCGCTGGCGTCACATGTCGGGGCTGCGGGTGCTGATGGAGCACGGCACCCCGCGGTCGACGATGGAGGCGCTGCGGCGGCTGGGTCACGAGATCGAACCGGCCGGTGGAGGATCGTTCGGCGGAGCTCAGACCATCATGGTCCACCCCGAGACCGGGACCTACCTGGGCGGCTCCGACCCGCGCAAGGACGGGGCGGCCTTGGGGTATTGAAAAACGGCAATCGAATCGCCCATCCGTGGCTTCGGGGACGGCCTCGTTCCGTGCCGGTGTCGGAACAAAAGTGACGACCCTGCGGCCACCTCGCCCGTCGGGCCAGCCGGGGGTTCAATCCTGAAGTGCAAACAAGGCCGTATACTTCTGGCGTGGCCGGCAAAGCCAAAGCGGAATTCATCGAGGTCTCGGGCCGGGAAGTGCGGGTTTCAAACCCCAGCAAGGTCTACTTCCCCGAGGCCGGCATCAGCAAGCTGGATTTGGTTCGCTATTACCTCGACGTCGGGGAGGGAGCGCTTCGCGGCATCCACAATCGGCCCATCGTCCTGAAACGCTACGTGCACGGTGTCGAGGGCGATTTTTTCTTTCAAAAGCGGGCTCCCACGAAGCGGCCGGAATGGGTGAAGACGGTCCGCTTGGCCTTCCCCTCGGGCCGCACCGCAGACGAAATCGTCGTCACCGAGTTGGCGCAATTAATCTGGATCGTCAACCTGGGCTGCATCGACCTCAATCCCCACCCCGTGCGGGCCGACGACTTGGACCACCCGGACGAGTTGAGAGTCGACCTGGACCCCGGGCCGGGTGTGAAGTGGGAGTCGGTGCGCAGAGCCGCCCTGCTGGTTGGCGAGGCGCTCGCCGATTTCGGGCTGACGGGGTGGCCCAAGACCTCGGGTTCGCGGGGAATCCACGTGAACATCCGCATCCAACGCCACTGGGGATTCGACGAAGTGCGCCGAGCCGCTTTGGCGCTGGCGCGCGATGTCGAAAGACGCGCGCCGGATCTGGTGACCAGCAGTTGGTGGAAAGAGGAACGTCACGGAGTCTTCGTCGACTACAACCAGAACGCCAAAGACCGGACGGTGGCGTCGGCCTACTCGGTGCGCCCCACCTCGGACGCCCGCGTCTCGGCGCCGCTCACCTGGGACGAGCTGCCCGCCTGCAACCTGGAAGACTTCACTCTCCGAACAATGCCGAAACGATTCGCGGAGATCGGCGACCTGACGGCCGAAATGGACCAGGCGGCGGGGTCGCTGGAAGGACTGCTGGAACTGGCGAAACGTCACGAGGCCGAGGGAATGGGCGACGCCCCTTGGCCGCCGCACCACAAGAAACGCTCCGGGGAGTCGACTCGGGTTCGACCCTCGCGACGCAAGAAGATGCCACTCATCACGGTGGCAAAAGCGGCGAAGGAAGAAGAAGCTCGGGCGGGTCTGGAGCGCTGGAAAGAACGACACCCCGAAGCCGCTTCCCATCTCCGGGTCGAGGACGTGCTGGTCGACGCCATGCGCGGGCGCTACACCACTTGGACTCGCATTCGGGTCAATCTGCGAAATGTCCCCAAAAAGTTGCGCCCCGACGAAGAGCCGCCCGATCCCGATTACGATCCCTGGGTGAAGTAGGCGTCGGGCTCCGGGAGTTGTCGCGAAATCTCCGCGATTTGGGTCAAGCGCCCCTTGACAGAGCCGCGTTCGTGAGAACGCGGACACATTGGGCGTTTGTCTTCGTTCTCACGAACGAAGCTCCGTCAGCGTCGCCGGTTCCGGGATTTGTCGGTCGAGCGCCTTGCCGTCAGCCGTTCTTCTTGCGTCCTCGCGCAAAAATCCGCTCCAGCTCGTAAGGCGGAGTGACGTCGATCTGGGAGTAAGTACACTCCTCCGGGCTCTTGTCGGGCCGCCAACGCACAAAGTGGGCGGTGTGCCGGAACCTGGTCCCCTGGAGGTGGTCGAAGGAGACTTCCAGCACCCTTTCGGCCCGCAACGGCTCCCAATCGAGCGTCTTTCCCCGGCTCCAGCGGCTCTGCATTCCCGGCACACGCTGCTCTTGTTCGGCCCAGCTTTTCCAGGGGTGGCCGTCGAGGGCGTTCTCTCGCAGAGGCGCCAGCTCCTCCACCAGTCCGCGCCGCCTCTTTTCCGTGAAGCTGGCCGCCACACCGACGTGATGGAGGACTCCGTTCTGGTCGAAGAGTCCGAGCAGCAGCGAGCCCAACTTCGTGCCGGGACCGGTCTTGTGCCATCGGAAACCCGCCAGAACGACGTCGACGGTCCTCTTGTGCTTGACTTTGATCATGGCGCGTTTGCCCGGCTCGTAGAGCCCCTGCGCCGGCTTGGCCATCACCCCGTCCAGCCCGGCGCCCTCGAAGCGCTCGAACCAATCCTGCGCCCGCGCCCGATCGCTGGTCAGGGGTGTGAGATTGAGAGGAGGCTCGGCCTTCGCCAGAACGCTCTCCAGCCGCGCCCGCCGATCCACGAAGGGCATTCGGCTCAGATCTTGATCGCCCTGGCAGAGGAGATCCCAAAAAACCAGCGAAGCCGGGATCTGGTCCGCCAGCAAGTTGACCCGGGACTCGGCGGGGTGAATGCGGAGTTGCAGCGCGTCGAAATCGAGTCCCCCATCCGAGGCGATCACGATTTCGCCGTCCAGCACCGCCCGGGACGGCAGGTTGGAGAGAATCGGAGTTTCGAGCTCCGGAAAATATCGGTTGAGCGGCTTGAGGTCGCGGCTCTGCAGCAGCCACTCTTCACCGTCGCGGAAGAGGATCACCCGGAAGCCGTCCCATTTCGGTTCGTAGAGCCAAGCGTCCCCCTTGGGCAGCTTGTCCACACGCTTGGCCAGCATCGGGCGTATGGGCGGATCGAGAGGCAGTTTCATCAAGGGATGATAGCAGGAGGCGATTGCCGGGATTGCGGGTTCGCAAGGTTCGCAGGTTCACAGGTCGGGGTGGGCGGTGGACCACGGAACATCCGATCCGGAGCGCCCGCGCTCCGTAGTAGACTGAGGAAGAAGAGAGGAGCCGCCCCATGTCGATCCGACCCGTCAAGCAACTGATCAAAGCCAAACCGACCATCGAAGGCGCCGGGGTCCGGCTGCAACGGGCCTTCGGCTTCGGCAAGACCTCCGAATTCGACCCCTTTTTGCTTTTGGACGATTTTCGAAACGACAAACCCGAAGATTACCTGGCAGGTTTTCCCTGGCATCCCCATCGCGGCATCGAGACGATCACCTACGTCCTCTCGGGAACCGTGGCTCACGCGGACAGCCTTGGCAACCGCGGGACGATCGCCTCCGGCGACGTTCAGTGGATGACCGCCGGCAGCGGGATCGTCCACCAGGAGATGCCACGGGGCGACGACCAGGGAAGAATGCACGGGTTCCAGCTTTGGGCCAACCTGCCTTCCAGCCTCAAGATGACTCCTCCTCGCTACCAGGAGATCCAATCGGCCGACATCTCCGAAGCGACCGATGACGACGGCACCAAAGCCCGGGTCATCTGTGGAAGTTTCTGGGGAGTCAAAGGACCGGTCGACGGCATCGCGGCCGACCCCCAGTACTTGGACATCTCGGTTCCTCCGCGGAAGAGAAAAAGTCTTCCGGTGGAAACCACTCGCCACGCCTTCGCCTATGTCTTCGCCGGCTCGGGGAGGTTCTGCAACGCTTCCGAGCCCTTGGCGGCGCCCACCGAAGGAGTCGGTTGGGCCGACGTGGCGCTTTCACAAGACGCCGACAACCGCTCTTTGATCCTTTTCGACCGCGGCGACGACGTGGTCGTCGAGTCGGGCGAACAGGGGATCCGCTTCCTTTTGGTTTCGGGAAGGCCCTTGAGGGAACCGGTGGCCTGGTACGGACCGATCGTGATGAATACCCAGCAGGAGCTTCAACAAGCGTTCGCCGAATACCAGGCCGGCACTTTTTTGAAGCACAACTAATGCCCTTGGCTGAAACTGAGTCGCGCCCGAGCTGAGGATTTTCGGGGCTCGGCGGGAAGAAGAAGCCGCCAATCTGCGTCAAAGATACTGGAAAAGGAGGCCCCCGAACGATGAAAAAGATACTCCCAACTGTTCTTTTGGCGCTCTCGGTTCTCACTCTCAGCGCATCCTCCGCCCGAGAACCGGTCTTGGGCGGCCCCTGCCAGGGATGTGAGAACGTCTTCGTCGAGCAGCCCTCCGAACTGGGTTGGAGCGCCCGAATCGCGCCCCTGGAGGAGCCCGGTGAGCCACTCGTCATCGAAGGCACGGTGCGCTCGCTGCTAGGCAAAGCCGCGCCGGGCATCATCGTCTACGCCTACCAGACCAACGCGGCCGGCATCTATCCGGCCGCTTCGACGCGACACGGGAAGCTACGTGCCTGGGCCAAGAGCGATGAGCAGGGGCGCTACCGCTTTCTGACAGTCCGTCCCGGTTCCTATCCCGGCACCAAGAATCCGCAGCATGTTCACCTGCACGTCATCGAGCCGGGCAAGGGGACCTACTATATCGACGACATCCTCTTCGAAGACGATCCTCTGCTCACGCCCCGGCAGAGAAAGCTCCACGAGCGATTGCGGGGAGGCAGCGGCGTCTGTCGGCCGCAGAAGGGCGAGAGCGGGCAGTGGAAAGTCCGGCGCGATATCGTTCTGGGCCAGAACGTCCCCGGCTACTGACGAAGGCCGACCGGGACCGAGCCCTGGACTCCGTGGGTGCGCCGATCATCGAACTCCTGGGGATGCAGAGTTGGGAGGAGCAATCGGCCGGGGCGCGATTCAGGCGCCCCGGCACGCGGGAAGGGGTGGTGGCGAGAGATTCAGGCGGTCGCCTCCCGAAGTCGCGGGCTGGCGAGAAGCCCGTCCAGTGACCAGGCGCCTCCGCCCCGGATCACCAGCGCGGCCGCCAAGCCCAAGGCCAGCAGATGGAACTCAAAGCCTTCACCGGCCTGGGCGCCGGACCAGTTCATGAAGAAACCGTTGGACCAGTGCACCATTCCGACAGCGCCGATCATGATGCCGCCGAGAGCCAGGGAGGCCACTCGAGTGAGCAGTCCGACCGCCAGCAAAAGACTTCCTGCAGACTCGGCCAGGATGATCAGCAATCCGACGATCCACGGGATTCCCAGGCTTCCGAAGAAGTTCAAGGTGCCGTCGAAGCCGTAGCCACCGAACCATCCCAGGGCTTTTTGAGCTCCGTGGGGAAAGATCACGGCCGCCAACGTCACCCTCATCAGCAAACTCGCATAGTCATCTGAGTCCGTCGTTACGATTCTCCACATTGTCTTTCTCCTTGTTTGCGGGTTTAAATTACACTATAGAAATATTTACGCGTAAAACATAGACGAAAAAAAGAGTCAGCTCCTCAGGGCCTCCCGGACGCGGTCTAGAGCGTCGACCAGTGCTCCGATCTCGTGTCCCGTCAGGGCTGCCAAGGCCTTTTTGTCGGCCGCGTCCATGGTCGGGTCGATCTGCTGGAGCAATCCCAGGCCGCTTGAAGTAATCCGACAGATCACACAGCGCCGATCTTCGGGGACGGGTGTCCGCTCGACCCACTTGCGCTCCACCAGGCGGTCGAGGAGTCGCGTGATTCCCGGCGTCTGCTCGATCATCCTGCGGCGGATCTCCATCGTCGGCAGGCCCGGCTCCCCGGCACCCCTGAGGATTCGCAGCACGTTGAACTGTTGGATGGTGAGGCCGTAAGGCTCTACAACTCGGTTGAAAAAGCGGCGCAGGTCGTCGGCCGTGCGGAGCAACGAGATCACGCCTTCCTGCTCCGGTGATGCGAAGGGACGCTTTTGGCCTGTTTCCTTCCGGATTTTGCTTGCCATGTGCTCCGTCGACCTCATTCCGATTTCTCGTCCACTCATGGAATATTGACGTGTAAAACAAAAATTGGATTCAACTTGTTTTCATGAGATGTTTTTCTTTCGGAACCGGCCCTCGGGAAGGGGGTCGAAGAAAGGGTCACGGGCGGAAAGGAGTCGGAAGAGAATGCGACTGGCTCTTGGCTTTGCGTTGATCTCGGCTCTTCTGCAAGGGATCACGCCGGCGCAGGATCCCGGCCGGAGAATCCAGCTTGAGGGGCAGGACTGGTTTCTGGACTGTCAGGGCGACGATCACCCCACCGTGGTATTCGAGTCGGGGGTCGGGAGCAGCGCCGAAACGTGGAGTGAGGTGAGGGAAGGGGTCGGAGAGTTCGCGCGCGCCTGCACTTATCGGCGCCCCGAGGCACGCATCGGCTTTGACCGGCGTGCCGCGGAGTTGCGCAAACTGCTCGAGACGGCCGGCGAGAAGGGCCCCTTCCTGCTGGTCGGACACTCTCACGGGGGTTATGTCGCTCGGCTCTTGGCGGCGTCCTGGCCGGACGGCACGGCAGGGCTGGTTCTGGTCGATCCCACTCCCGAGTCCCTCGCCCTCGAAGCAGAAGGATTAATGCCCGAGGACCACCGGCAAATGTGGATTCAGAGCGAGGCGGAAGTGAGGGACAGACTGCTTGAGAGCCGCCTGCCGGACCGGCCGCTGATTGTGCTTTCTTCCGAGCAGACGGGAATCCCGGCCGCGATGGCGGAAGGGTACCGGCTGGACCGACTTCTGGAAATCGGCCTACGCCTTCGGGAAGCCCTGGCCGCAAGCGTGCCGCGGGGCGAGCACCGTTTTCTCAAGGGGACGGGCCATTTCATCCATCGGGAGCGCCCCCGAGCAGTCGTCGAAGCGATCCGCCAAGTCCGGGAGCAAGCTCGACACTAAACCGTCCGCGCTGAGCCTGATTCAAGACGCTTTGTTGCTGCCCAGGTAGACGACGCTGTCGTGGTGCAGACCGAGGTTCCCTTCCGCAAGCTGGCGCCGCAGTTCCTCGCCAGATTCCAACAGCTCTTTCAAAAGATCGGCGTCCCCGTCGGCGAGCAGGGGACCCCACTCGCCTTGATGATCCTCGAGAACATCCTCCAACCAATGAACCAGAAAGTCCGCCTGCTCGCCGGGTGCAGGCGGACTCAACCCAAACACCCGGACCTCGACGTGGCTGAAACCCGCGTTCTGCAACAGGCCCACCCAGGCCTTGTCGTCGGGCCGACTTTTGAACTTCCGTTTGAAGCGCAAATCCAGGCCGTCCTGGAATCGGTCGACCACTTTGGCGTCCAATCCGGTCGTCGAGAAGGAAAGTCGCCTCGGGCCGATTTCCCGCAGAGCCAAGTGTCCTTCCGGCTTCAGAACGCGGCGTAGCTCGGCGAGGGCCCAGGCCGGATCGGGGAGGTGATGATGGACTACCCGGCTGCACCAGACGAGGTCGAAAGCGCCTTCGGCAAAGGGAAGACTCTCGATGTCTCCCAAACAGAACGAGGCGCGGGAATTCGGATCCTTTTGAGTCACGGCGGCCCGAGTTGCCTCCAACAGCGACGCATCGACGTCGAGCGCACAAACAAAACCGTGGGCGGAAAGCAAAGCTTCGTTCAAAAGAGCCGTCATCCCACCGGCGCCGCAGCCCACATCCAGGACGCACCGCCCTAAGGACGGACGCAGCTCGCGCAGCATTTTCCGGTGAACGCCGGCGTAGAATCGATCGAAGATGCGAAGTCCGCCCAGTGAACTCACCCGGTCCGATTCTATCGGTTGCGGACAGAAGAAGCTTTTCGGATGGAAAACCCGCCGGATGAATTGCCGGCAGGATGCCTGCGTTCCGGGCCCGCCCTCGATCTTGCGGACCTGCGAAGCCGCAGCCGCCGACTCGTCGGCAGAACCGGGAACGCGGGCTTCCAGCCCGCAATTCCGCCCGGGTCGTCGTCGGTTGCCGCCGGGATGAATTGCCGGCAGGGATGCCTGCGTTCCGGACCCGCCCTCGATCGTGCGGACCTGCGAAAGTCGGCAGAACCGGGAACGCGGGCTTCCAGCCCGCAATTCCGCCCGAGTCGTCGTCGGTTGCCGCCGGATGAATTGCCGGCAGGGATGCCTGCTTTCCGGGCCCGCCCTCAACCGTGCAGACCTGCGAAGCCGCAGCCGCCGACTCGTCGGCGGAACCGGGAACGCGGGCTTCCAGCCCGCAATTCCGCCCGGGTCGTCGTCGGTTGCCGCCGGGATGAATTGCCGGCAGGGATGCCTGCGTTCCGGGCCCGCCCTCGATCGTGCGGACCTGCGAAAGTCGGCAGAACCGGGAACGCGGGTGCGGCTCGTTTTGGGTTCCGGGCGTCAGCTCGAAGTCATCCGTGAAGCCAGAGTCAGGGCTCCCGTGATTCCGGCCCGTTGACCGAGGGCGGGCGCCACGATGTATTGGTCGAGAGGAGGCAGTTCCCAGTAGCCCGCGGCGAATCTTTCGAAGTTGTCGCGAACCGATTCCAGCAGGCCGTCCTTGCGGATCACGCCTCCGCCCAGCACAAGGATGTCGGGAGACCACGCCGCTGTCAGATTGACGAGCCCCATGGCGAGGAATTCCGCTTCCAGGATCCAAGCCGGATGCCCCGCGGGTAGGTCCCTGCCCGCCGCGCCCCAGCGTTTTTCCACCGCTGGGCCGCTGGCAAGTCCCTCCAGGCAGGAATCGTGGAAGGGACAAGCGCCGGATGTTTCGCTTTCCCGGAGAGCGGATGGCGCCGTGCCGACGAACATGTGGCCGATCTCGGGATGGAGGCGGCCGTGCAAAGGTCGGCCCGAGATCAGCAGCCCTCCGCCGATACCGGTGCCCACGGTGACGTAGGCGACATGCTCGGTTCCCTGTGCGGCGCCGTGAACCGCCTCGCCCACGGCCGCGGCGATGACATCCGTTTCAAAGGCGATGGGGAGATCGGCGGGAAGCAGCCTGCGCAGCGCCCCCAAGAGGTCGTGATTCCCCCAACCGGCTTTCGGGGTGTTGAGGATCTTTCCGTAGGAAGCTGCACCGGGTTTGACGCAGGCGGGTCCGAAGGTGCCGACGCCCAGTGCGGCGAGGGTCCCGTGTTCCCGAGCGGCGCGGCGGAAGAAATCGCCCACCCGGGCCATCGTGTCCCGGGGCTGCGAAGTCGGAAAGCGTTCGATCTCGATTGGTTGGTCCGGATGGGAGGCGATGGCGCAAACGAATTTGGTGCCTCCCGCTTCGATGCCGCCCAGCAGGCGGCGGGGAT
>JBFGHF010000062.1:0-10974 GCA_041578355.1 Acidobacteriota bacterium | reverse complement strand
GATAATCTTCGGGTCTCAGTTCGCTGTCGATCAAATCGACTTCGCCCGCCCGCAGGCGGAGCACCTGATTGTTGCGATCCTCGATGTAGTGAAGCACCAGTTCGTCCAGGTAGGGAAGCCGATTTCCCCTAGAGTCGCGTTTCCAATAGTGCGGGTTGTAACGGTAAACGGTTTTCTCAGCGGGGTGATGTTGGTCGATGACGAAAGGACCCAGGCCCACGATCTCTTGGGGGGGCGTCTCCATGTTCCAGTAGTCTTCCAGCTTCTTGCCGGGATCGGAGAGTTTATGTTTGGGCAATACCGGAATAGTGGTGAGCATGTATTCGGCGGCCGCATAGGGTTGAGGGAAAACGACTTCGAGACCGCCTCCTTCCGTCAGGCGGGCCCGCAAAGGTTGGCCGCCCATCTCGAGGGTGTCGCGAAGCACGTTCTTCGAGCCCTCCTCGAACAACTTTTCGAAGGTGAACAGCACGTCCTCGTTGGTGACTTCCTCTCCGTCGGAAAAGCGAACTCCCTCGCGCAGTTGCAGTTCCACTCGTCGAGCATCGGGGGAAAGCGTCCACCGGCTGGCGATCCCGGGCATGATCGTCTGGTTCCGGCGATCGAACTCCAGAATCGTGCCGGTGATCATGTAGGTGCCAAGCCGTCCCCGCGTGTCTCTTACCATGGCGGCGTTGAAAGTGCCCGGCTCACCGCCCATGGGGTAATGCAGGATGCCTCCGTGGCGTCCGGCAACCTCGACGTCGAGGACTCCTTCGGGCAGTGGAAACGCATCTTCCCGGGCGGGCGCCGTCTCTTCCGAAAGCCCGCATCCGAAACCCGTGGCAAGCAAAAGCGCCGTGAGAACAGGGAGTAGTGGTCGAAAGCGAGGATAGGAACGGGCTTCAGTTGCCATGAACCGTTTATAACATGCCTGCCTGTCTGCGTCTGTGTTCGGGCGCGCCAGCGTTGACGAGTTGAAAAAGGCGGGAGCGCAGCCTGGAAGGCCGCGCCACGGGAAAGGGACGGGCTGTTCCTCGGGAGGCGGGAGCGCAGCCTGGAAGGCCGCACCACGGGAAAGGGACGGGCTGTTCCTCGGGGGGCGGGAGCGCAGCCTGGAAGGCCGCGCCACCTTCTGCATCCTTGGATCCGGGAACATCTACCGTCCCCCCCGCAAAGAGGCTCGTTGTATGCTGACGGAATCGAATCGGAGGTGAAGAGAGTGAAATTCAAGACGAGTCGGAGATTCCTTTTCTCGATTGTGATTCTGCTGGCTGGAGCTTCTTTGGCGGCGCAGAAGTTGGACATTGCCAAGCTGGAGGCGCTCAAACCCCGCAGCATCGGCCCTGCAGCGATGAGCGGACGCGTGACCGCCTTGGCCGTGGATCCCAGAGACCATGAGGTGATCTACGTGGGCACCGCGTCAGGTGGGCTCTGGAAGTCGAGCGGCGGGGGAGTCACCTGGGAGCCGATCTTCGACGATCAGGGTTCGGCCTCGATCGGCGCCGTGGCGGTAGATCCGATCAACCCCGATGTCATCTGGGTGGGAACCGGGGAAGGGAATCCGCGCAACAGCCAGAGCGTTGGCGATGGAATCTACAAGAGCCTGGACGGAGGAAAGACCTGGAAGAACCTCGGTCTGAAAGAAAGCGAGCATATTCATCGCATATTGGTGCATCCCCGAGACAGCCGCACCGTTTATGCAGCCGCCCCGGGACCGAGTTGGTCGGACGGGGAGGAGAGAGGCGTCTTCAAAACCACGGACGGGGGGAAGACTTGGGAAAGGGTGCTTTACGAGAATCCCCGAACCGGAGCGGCCGACCTGGTGATGGATCCGTCCAATCCCGACAAACTGATTGCGGCCATGTGGGAGCATCGCCGCACACCCTGGGATTTCAAGTCGGGTGGCCCCGCTTCGGGCATCCACGTGAGTCACGACGGAGGTGAGACGTGGGAGAGGCGCAGCTCGAAGGACGGACTGCCCGCGGGGGAATTGGGAAGGATCGGCTTGGCTATCGCGCCCAGTAATCCCAAGATCGTCTACGCCCTCATCGAGTCAAAGAAGAACGCGCTCTATCGGTCGGACGACGGCGGATTCCGATGGCGAAAGACCAGTGACGACCCGAGCATCGGCAACCGTCCCTTCTACTATTCCGACATCCGCGTCGATCCGCTCAACGAAAACCGCGTCTACAGCCTCCACTCCACCGTCACCTACAGCGAGGATGGCGGCAGGACCTTCGAGACACTGATCCCGTTCTCCCGGATTCATCCCGATCACCACGCCATGTGGATCGACCCCAAGGATCCCGCTTACCTCATCGAAGGCAATGACGGCGGACTGGCGATCTCTCGTGACCGGGGTCGAACCTGGCGTTTCGTGGGGAACCTTCCGCTGGGGCAGTTCTACCACATCAGTGTCGACATGCAGACCCCCTACAACGTGTACGGCGGTTTGCAAGACAACGGGACTTTCATGGGCCCCAGTCAGGTCTGGGAGCGAGGTTTCGCCGGGGCGGGAAGCATTCTCAATCGCCACTGGCAGATGGTCGGCTTCGGCGACGGGTTCAACGCCTTGGCGGATCTTTCCGATGAGCGCTACGTCTATGGGATGTCTCAAGGCGGCTATCTCTACCGATACGACAGGGTCACGGGCTCCAATGTGCTTATCAAGCCTCCCGCACCGGAAGGCGTAAAGCTGCGCTTCAACTGGAACGCCGCCTTGGCGGCCGATCCGCTGGAGCCGGGGACGATCTATTACGGCAGCCAATTCGTCCACAAGTCCACCAACCGCGGAGACGAATGGCGGATCATCAGCGGCGACTTGACCACCAACGACCCCGAGAAACAAAAACAGCTCGATAGCGGCGGCTTGACCTACGACGTGACCAACGCGGAGAACCACACCACCATCGTTGCGTTGGCGGCGAGCCCCGTGAAGCAAGGAGTACTCTGGGCGGGCACGGACGACGGAAACGTCCAGGTGACGCGAGACGGCGGTGGCAGCTGGAGCAACGTCGCCTCCAACATTCCCGGCGTCCCCTCCGGTACTTGGGTGCCTCACATCGAGGCCTCGAAGTTCCGCGAGGGTGGAGCTTACGTGGTGTTCGACGATCACCGCAGGGGAAATTGGACGCCATACGTCTACAAGACCACCGATTTCGGCGAGAGTTGGGAGTCCTTGTCGACGGATACCCTGAGAGGCTTCGTCTACGTCATCGAACAGGATCCCCGAGTGGAAAACTTGCTCTTTCTGGGTACCGAATTCCACCTTTACTTCAGTCTCGACGGCGGCGGCTCGTGGACGCAGTGGCAGCACGGCTATCCGACCGTTCCCACTCGAGACCTGGAGGTGCACCCGAGAGAGCCCGACCTCGTCATCGGTACCTTTGGAAGAGCGATTTATATTCTGGATGACATCACTCCCTTGAGGACGCTGGCGCGTGAAGGCGCTCAGATACTCGACCTGCCTCTGCGGCTCTTCGAACTCGCACCCGCCATCCAGGCGGTGCAGGGCTGGCCCGCCGGAGAACTGGTTCCCGGCGATAGCGGCTTTCGTGGCGAGAATCGTCCGCCGGGGGTGATCGTCAACTATGTCTACAACCCAGCCGAGGGTGCGGAAGGCGAGGATGGAGGCGATGGCAAGAACGGAGACGAGCCGGGGTCCGAGGCGAAGAAAAAGACGGAAGTGATCGTCGAGGTTTTGCGTGGCGACGAAGTGATCCGAACCCTGAAAGGGACCGCGAAACCGGGCTTGAATCGAGTCTCCTGGTCGATGGACCGAGGACGCCCTCGAGGCTTTTCGCGCGAAGCTCCACCCGAGGACGCAGCAGAGCCAGGAAACATACCGGTCCTGCCAGGAACCTACCAGGTGCGGGTCCGCGCCGGGGAAGAGCAGGACACGCAGAGCGTCGAAGTGTTGGGCGACCCGCGGCTCAGCATGTCGCGAGGCGACTTGGAGGCTTACCAGCGTCTGACGGACCGTTACCTGGCCGTCCTGGAGCAGGGAGAGAAAATCTCCAGGCGTCTGCGGGAAGCCAAGCAGACGATGGATCGCGTCGAGGCTCTGATCAAAGATCGAAAGGATGAAAAGCTGGCGGCTCTCCGTGAGCAGACGAAGTCAACAGGCCTGGCCTGGAAAAAGCTGCAAGACCGGCTTTTTCCCGAACCCGTGCAGGGGATCAGACTCGACCCCACTCTGTTGACCGCGCAGGTGAACAATGCGTCCGGCTACCTGAACGGCTTTTGGCTGGCGCCTTCGCAGACCGCCCAAACCGTCATGCAACAAGTTGAGCAGGCCGTGGAGGCTTTCTCCAAAGACGTGGAAAACTTCTTCCAAGGCGAGTTCAAAGACTTTGGGCGGGCCGTAAAGAATGCCGACGTTTCGATCGTCGAGTGACCAGGGCGGGGAGCCGATGGATAGTTGCTTCCGGCGGCCCGGCAGAGAGCATTAGATCCACCATGAACTTGATCCACCCTCGAATCGACCTCTATCTCGACGACCTCAGCGGCTCGAGCGACCCTGTCCTGACAGCCATGGAGAAGGAGGCGTCTCGCCGCGGCTTTCCCATCGTGGGACCTCAAGTCGGGCGGGTTCTCTTTCAGTTGACAGTCATTTCCGGTGCTCGCCGTATTCTCGAATTGGGTTCAGGATTCGGCTATTCCGCGATCTGGTTTGCTCGCGCCCTGGGGAAGCAGGGTGAGTTGATTCTGACCGAGTACTCGGCCGCCAATCTCACTCAGGCGTCGTCCTACCTCGACCAAGCCGGCGTGTCCTGCAAACTCGATTTCCACGAGGGTGATGCGCGAGAAATCGTCAAGCGGCTGGAGGGGGACTTCGATTTGATCTTCATGGACGTGGACAAGTCGCAGTATCCCCGAACATTCCGCGAGGCCTGCCCGTCGTTGCGGCAAGGGGGGTTGTTCGTCACCGACAACGTGCTCTGGTCCGGACGGGTGCTCGATCCCGAACCCGACCGGGACACTCGGGGGGTCGTCGAGTTCACTCGAATGATTTACGAGAACCCGCAGTTCTTTTCCACGATTCTCCCCATCCGAGACGGTGTGTCGGTGAGCTTGCGAATCGCCCCGGAGAGTCCGTGCTAGGACGTTGGTTTGGAAGGGGTTCCTTGGCCGATTCCGCTTCTGGCCGATACTGGGCGCCAGTTTCGCGATCCCGCGAAAAGAAATTCCGCTTAGAATAAAACCACTCGGAAACGGAAAGATCATGAGCAGCGAAACGCGGAAAATCAAAGTGAACGGAGGGTGGGAGGTCGGCTCGAGCTGGATCCTTCCCGAAAACTATGCCGGGCAGGCATTGATCCTGGCTCATGGGGCGGGCGCCGGGATGGACCACG
The DNA here is from genome assembly GCA_041578355.1 of Acidobacteriota bacterium. Taxonomy (GTDB): domain Bacteria; phylum Acidobacteriota; class UBA6911; order RPQK01; family JANQFM01; genus JBFGHF01. Next base: position 5,638 of record JBFGHF010000062.1, on the reverse strand, counting down.
AGTTCATGTGCTGGTTTCACGAGGCGCTGGGGAGAGCGGGACTGTTGAGTGTGAAGTTCAACTTCCCCTACATAGAGAGCGGTCGGCGCGCTCCGGATCCCCGGGGCCGACTCGAAGCAACCTATCGGGCCGTGCTGGCCCAGGTGGCCGAGCACCCGGCCGCGCCTCGACAGATCTTCATCGGAGGCAAATCGATGGGGGCCAGGATCTCCAGCTATCTGGCAGCGGACGGCTCGGCTCTTGCGGGACTCGTCTTCCTTGGCTATCCGCTCCACCCGCCGGGGCGGCCGGACCGCCCGCGCACCGACCATTGGCCTCGCATCTCCCGTCCTTGCCTCTTCCTGCAGGGCACGCGCGATTCCCTGTGTCGACTCGACTTGCTGAAACCCGCCCTGCAATCTCTCGGAGGGACGGTTCGTCTGCACATCGTGGAAGGCGGCGATCATTCTTTCCGGGTGCTCAAGAAAAGCGGCAGAACCCAAGAGGAAGTTCGGGACGAAATACTCGACGCCATCCAGGGGTGGCTGTCTGAGCAAAGCGCCTAGAGGTGAGAGAGAATGGGTCGGGAGATCCTACGCCGAATGGACTATTTCGATTTGAGCCAGGTGCATGCCATCGAGGCGAAGTCGTTTCCCAACCCTTGGCCGCGGTCCGCCTTCCTGCATGGAATACTCACCGGTTACGAGTGCTGGGTTTTGGCGTCGCATGGCAGAATCCTGGCTTATGGAATCCTCGAACTTCCGACGCATGAGGACGGCCATCTGCTCAATATTTGCGTCGCCCACCGAGAACGGCGCAAAGGGTATGCACGGCGCCTGCTCGCCCATCTGCTCTCCCTGGCGACAGAGCAAGAGAAGGGAGTATTTCTCGAAGTTCGCGCCTCGAACCACGCCGCCCGCCGGCTGTATTCGGATATGGGATTCGAACAAAGCGGAGTTCGCAAGGGCTATTATCCAACGCCGTCCGGACGAGAGGACGCTCTGGTTTTCAGGCGAGTCGAAAGGCAGCGAGTCGGAGTCTCGGGGGATCGAGCGTCATGAAGATCGTCACTCCGGCCAGTCTCAGGATTCTTTTGGATGGGATTATCGATTACGCAGGATTGTTCCCTCCGGCTCGATTGGCCAGCAACGAGGCACTGAAGGAATATCGGGCACAGCGAGAAGCGGACACGAGCTGGATCCTGGGCCGATTCATCTGTCCGGTCTCCCGTCTCGAGCAGCTGAGCCAGCTCAATTCTGATTCCGGGAGTCGATCCGTTTTGGCGGTTTCGGCGATTGTGGGCTGCGGAGAAACAGCCGGGGAGTCTCTGCAGGCGCTGCAGTCCGACCTGACCAGGATCGCCCGAGTGGCCTGGATCGACAAGTCGCTGCGGGTGGAGGCTCTTGAAATCAAGGTTCCGGAGGCGCTTGCGGTCGACTCGAGGGGCTTGGACGAGTTTCTGGGGAATGCCGCTGAGCTCTTCAGTGCCTCTTTGCCAAGACTCCGATCGTGTTTTTGGGAAATCCCTCGTGGAGCGGATTGGCCGAGGGTCCTTGATCGGGCTGCGGCAATGCTCCAGTCACTCCACTCGGCATCTGTCGAGGAAGCTCCATTCTGGGGCTTGAAAATGCGTTGCGGAGGACTCGATGCCGCTGCTTTCCCCAGCGTGAACGAGTTGGCCACCGTGTTGGAAACATGTCTCCGCTTCGGCCTCCTCTTCAAAGCCACCGCCGGGCTTCACCAGCCCTTGCCCCACCCCGACCCGGCGACGGGCGCAGCAGCTCACGGCTTCTTCAACCTTTTTGCGGGTGCCTTGTTGCGGCGAGCGGGAAAACTGACACGTCCGCAACTCGGCGAATTGCTCGCCGACGAAAACCCACGGCACTTTCGTTTCGAAGAGGGCGAGCTTGGTTGGAAGGAGTCGTCGATCACTTTGAGCGACATTTCCTCCGGCCGCAAGCATTTCATTTCGTTCGGGAGCTGCAGCGTGCAGGAGCCTCTCGACGCACTGCTACCGTGGCACGAGCATCCCTGCTCGTGATTCCCCTCCTCCCTTGGGGTTCGGTGTAGGAAGATCACGACCTGGAAGGTCGTCCCACATCAGGCAGGCAAGCCGTTTCGCGCCACCGCTTCCATGGCATCGCAAAAGCGGTCCAATTCCTCCAGTGTCGTGTAAACGGCGGGCGTCACTCGAATGCCCTCGAACTCGGCGTGCTTGATCGGGGTGACGATGATGCGGTGCTCCCTCCAGAGATGGGAGCCCAGCTCGGTGCTGTCGATCCCGCTGATTTCCACGTTGGCCAGTCCGCAGGAAAACTCGGGCTTGAGGCTGGTGTGAAGCTTGATGCGCTCGTGTTCGAGCAGGCGCTCGGCCCAATAGTGCGTCAGGTAGCGCAACCGGGCCGACTTGTGCTCGGGCCCGATCCCTTGATGGAAGGTGAGAGCGTCTCCCACGGCAAGGTAGTTGGCTGCGGGATGGGTGCCGATTTCTTCGAACTTGCGGATGTCCTCGGCCATCTTCTCGGATGCGGCCATCAGCGGCCAGAGGTCGCGGATCTTATCACGCCGCACGTAGAGCAGACCCGTGCCGTGGGGAGCGAAGAGCCATTTGTGCAAGCTGCTGGCGTAGTAGTCGCAATCGAGATCTCGATGCTGGAAGTCGAAATGGGCGAAGGCGTGCGCCCCGTCGACGATGACGGGGATACCCCGGCGCCGAGCCATCTCGACGACTGGTTTGACGGGCAGGATCTGGCCGGTCAGATTGATCATGTGGCACATCAGAATGAGCCGGGTTCGGGGCGTTATGTTCTCTTCAAAGCGGCGCACGATCTCGTCCGGATCCTCCGCGGGCACGGGAATCGAGAACTGGCGCAGGACGATCCCCTCGCGACGCTCCCGCTGTTGAAAGGTCGTGATCATGCGGGGGTAGTCCTGGTTGGTCGTCAGGACTTCGTCACCGGGTTGAAGGTCGAATCCGAACTGACAGATCTGCAGACCCTCGGAGGCGTTGCGTGTCAGCGCGATCTCCTCCGTGTCACAGCCGAAGGCACGGGCCAGGCGCTTGCGGACCCCCTCCCGCTGCGGCTCGAGAATCCGCCACATGGTGTAGACGGGAGCCGTGTTGGAGTAGTCCAGATGACGCTTCATCGCTTCCTGGACAACCGCGGGCGACGGACAGACTCCGCCGTTGTTGAGATTGACCAGGCTCCGATCGGCGGTGAAAGCTTGCTGGACTTCAAACCAGAAGCTCTCGTCCGAGGCAAGGTCCTCGGGCGCTTTCCTCCCCCGGGCCGCGGAGCCGGCCCCCTCCAGGACGGCTTTTAAGGACTCGCCTTTCAAAGAGGCAACCGCCGACAAGCCGATGGCGGGCAATCCCAGGGAACCCAAGAAATGACGACGATTGAACATCGGATTCTCCTCCTTCTGGGGGGCTGTGACGAAGGGACAGAAGAGCGAGTCACCCGCGGGAAAAATCCCCGTCAAGACCCCGACCAACTCATTCCTTCAACAGGGATACAACAGTTCCGTGTCGAAAGTCGAGCATAGTGCCTGCATGAACTGTGTTTCCGGGCCCGGCAACCCTTGGGCTGCTCACCAGTCTTCCGTCGGTTAAAGACCGAGCGCGTTGCCTCCGAAAAGGAGAATACTGGAACTCTCTTCCAGAGCCGTCTCACCGGCGAAAAAGGAGGAATGGATGATTCCCAAAACAACCTCCGCAACGCTGCTCTTCCTCGTTTTCAGCTCGCTTGTTCCCTTGTCCGCCCAGACGCTCGACGATCCCACCTGGTGGCTTCGCTCTCCCAAGCGTTTCGACATGGTCCTGTTGTTGATGAAGAGTCAGCAAGCGGAGCACGATCGGAGACAAGAAGAGCTTGCGGCGCGGACCCGGCTGCGCGAATTGCAATTGCGAAAGAAAACGGCTGAACTTCTGGCCGCCGTGCGCCAGCTCCACGACCAAATCGGCGATTCCGAAGTGATCCACGCGCAAACTCCGCATCTGGCCCGCCGTTGCGAAGACCTTTCTAAACAGATCAAGAAGCTGCTCCGTCAACCACGATGAGTGTTTTGCGGGCCAGCTGCCGGCCGGCTCCCCGTTCGGTCTGAAACGATCAGACGACGGCTCGGAACTTCTGCGGCAGCGGTTGCGTCCCCAAGGCGTCGTCGCTGGTAAAAGCCTGGCAAGGGAAATGTCAAGGCTCAATACCCTTCCCAGATCCGTTTCTCGACCATCGCACAGGCATCGTGGACGACGTCCATGCCGTGTTTCCTGCAGAATTCCAGGGCGGCTGGGGATTCGGCTCCGGGTTGCAGCCAAACTCGGCGAAGACCCTGTTCGAGGCATTGCTTCAGGACCAGCTCCGTCTGAGACGGAGGGACCACGATGTCGACGACCTGGGGAGGTTCGGGAAGAGTGGAAACGCTGCTGTAGACCTGATCCCCATTCACCGTTCCTCCCTTGAGGTTGACGGGATAGACTTTGTAGCCAGCCCGGGATAGATCGTGGTAGATGCGGTTGCCGTATTTCAAAGGGTCGTCGGAATAGCCCACCACTGCCCAAATCCGGAGGTTGACGAAGTTCTCGATCAGGTCTTCCATGCGCTCCCTTTGGTTGATCCTGCGGGCGGCGCCGCGGAATCGTCTCCAATATTCACGGATAGTTGGCAACTTGTTTCTCCCGAAATCGGACGCGCCCCGGCATGCTAGATTATGTAGTCGCCCCGAGACTTGATATGAGATCTTCTTTGCGCGTCGTCGCCATCCTTCTACTGCCCGTTGTCGCGCTCTTCTTTTTCTGGTGCCAGGCCAGCCGCGGGAGCCAGTCAGACGATCCTCCCCAACCTCCGACCAGCGAAGGTGTGGAAGAGGCTCGCCAGAAGAACTGACGCGAGCGCAAGGGAGCGAATTCGACGCCCGATTCAGCCCGAACGGCTCGGAGTACAGCCCGCAAGATCTGCGCCATTTGCGGGCTAGATCCCCCACAGTTTGGCCGTGGCGAGTTCGACACAGTTCCCCGCCGGATCCCGGAAGTAGATGGAAAAGGCGCCGTTGGGCCACTCGATCTCCCGCTCGATCCCCACGCCGTGTTCCGACAAGCGTTGCTTCCAGGCGTCAACCGAGGCCGAGGCGATGCGAAAAGCGACGTGACCCGGACCGAAGCAACCGTGCAGAGGGGCCTTGGACTCGTCGGTTTGAGTGCGTTCGGGATTGAACACCAGGAACATGCCTTGGCCGCAACGAAAAAAGACATCACGATCGTCGCTCCGGGCGAAGACTTCCAGTCCCAACGTCTCCGAATAGAAAGCTTCGGCCTGATTGAGATCCTCGGCGTAGAGACAAGCCTCCAAAAGACCGTCGATTCTGGGAGGGCCAGGAACTTCAGGGGGTGGTGTCATTTCGCCCTTCCTGGAGGATCTCGAGATCGGTTTCCAACTCCTCCCGGAATTCGAAGTCATCGCGGCAGCACCAACAGGGCCCTGGAGCGTAAGCGGTGATGTTGCAGACGTCGCAACGGTAAAAGATCTTGTGGAGACCCTCTTCTTCAACGGAGTGCAGGTGGATGATCTCGAGGAACCGGTCGGGCAGCGGGATCCCGATGATCTGCAAACGCCGGGGCCACACCAGGGGATCTTCGAAAATACCGGCTCGGGGGTCACTCTGG
>JBFGHF010000061.1:0-10979 GCA_041578355.1 Acidobacteriota bacterium | reverse complement strand
GGCGCAACGCGACATCGAGGTGGAAATCGTACCCTGTCCCGACGGAATCACTGTTCCTCTCGAGCCCTTGTTGGACGCGATCGACGAGCGCACGTTGCTGGTTCCCGTCTCCCACGTGATTTTCAAGAGCGCCTACCTCCAGGATGCGGCGGCCATCGTCGAGAAGGCTCACCGGGTGGGGGCGTTGGTCGTGCTCGACACCTACCAGTCGTGCGGCGCTCTTCCCATCGACGTCAAAGCCCTCGACGTGGATTTCCTGATCGGTGGCTCGGTGAAATGGCTTTGCGGCGGCCCGGGTGTCGCCTATCTATACGTTCGGCCCGACTTGCGCGACCAGCTCCGCCCCAAGCTGACGGGCTGGATGGCCCACCAGCGTCCCTTCGCATTCGAACCGGAGATGGATTACAGCGCTTCCGCCTACCGCTTCCTCAACGGAACGCCCAACGTGCCGGGCCTCTTCGCGGCCCGTTCGGGCTACCAGGTCGTCGCCTGCGTCGGGGTCGACGCCATCCGTCAGCGCTCTCTGATGCTCACCCAACGGATCATCGATCTCGCCGACGAGTACGGCTTCGAAATCAAGACTCCTCGCCAAGCGGAACGCCGCGGAGGGACAGTCACGGTCAATCCGCCCGATGCTCAGGCCGTCAGCCGACGAATGCTGGAGCGGGAGATCATGATCGATTTTCGCCCGGGCGCCGGGATCCGAGTGGCCCCCCACTTCTACAACACCTTGGACGACATCGACTACGCCATGGCCGAGATGAAGGCCATCGTGGACAAGCCGAGCCTGGAAAGCGCCTAGCCCCGGCTGACTCAGGACGCTCGTGGGGACGACGGATCGAATGGCTATCTGACAGAGCCGCGGTGGAGAACGCGGCTCCCGTCAGCGAATTGCCTACCTCTTTTCAGAGCTTCGTTCCTGAGAACGAAGACAAATCCACGCAGCCGGAGCTCCGTTCTCACCAACGAAGTTCCGTCAGGGCAACACGCAATCGGCAGGAAGCTCAAGAGGCGCCGGACCGGATTTCGGGACAACGCCTTCCCTGACGCCTAACCTGCGTTCGAGAGGCGGCGAGCCAGCCATAGCACCACCACCCCGATCAGTACGATGCTTGGTCCTTCCACAAAGGTCCAGTAGGAAGGCATGCCCGCGTGCAGATCGATCCCCAGAATCAAGAGCCCGAAGATCACATGTGTCAGGCCCAGGTAGCGGACCACCGGTAGGAAACGGGCCACATCGGTCGAGGCGAGCAGAAACAAGCCTCCCTGGACGGCGTAGAGGGCGGAAATCGATCGCGTCAAGTAATCGGTCAGACTCGACTCGGGAAACTGCCCCAGTCCCAACCAGGAGTGGGAAGCCGCCATCCACCGAACCGGCAGGAACACGGCCGCCAACGCCAGCACCAGCACCACGCCCGTCAAACGAAGAACGAGTTTGAGCAGTTTTTCGGTCTGATCCATGGCGAAACATTGTAGCGGAGGGTTGGTCCGGTGGTCGGCACTTAGCGGCCGCTCCCGTCGCCATCCGCTTCGCCGGAACGACCCGCTTCCCGCAGCGCTCTTCTGAGGAGGAATTCGATCTGCGCATTGACGCTGCGGAGATCGTCGTTGGCCCAGCGCCGCAAGGCGTCGTAGGTGGCCGGGTCCAAGCGAAGAAGGAATGTCTTGCGTTCGGCCATCGCCGCCCCCTATTGGTAGAGGGTGCCGGCGTTGACGATGGGTTGGGCGTTTTCGTCGCCGCAGAGCACCACCAGAAGGTTGCTGACCATGGTGGCTTTACGCTCCTCGTCCAGTTCCACCACCTCTTTTTTCGAGAGCAGGTCGATCGCCATCTCCACCATGCCCACGGCGCCTTCCACGATCTTCTGGCGTGCTGCGATGATCGCAGTCGCCTGCTGGCGCTGCAACATGGCGTGAGCGATTTCGGGTGCATAGGCCAGGTGGCTGATACGCGACTCCAGTATTTCCACGCCCGCCTTGGTCAACCGATCCTGGATTTCCTTCCTGAGGTCGTCGGCGATCTGCACGGAATGGCTTCGCAACGATTGCTCGCCCTCCTCATGCTGATCGTAAGGGTAGCCCGTAGCCAGGTTGCGCAGAGCCGCCTCGGTTTGAATGTGCACGAAGTTGCGGTAGTCATCCACCTCAAACACCGCCTCCGCGGTGTCCACCACTCTCCAAACCACGACCGCCGCAATCTCGATGGGATTGCCCAGATTGTCGTTGACCTTGAGCTTCGCACTTTCGAAATTTCGGATCCGCAGGGAAACCGCCCGCTTGCCATAGAGCGGATTGGTGTAGCGCAGCCCCGGAATCTTCACCGTGCCCACGTACTTTCCGAAAAACTGCAGAACCTTCCCTTGGTTGGGCTGGACCATGAAAAAACCGTTCCACAACAGACTCGATACTCCGACCGCGATGATGCTCAGAACGATCCCCAAAGGGCTTTGGTCACGGATCTCGAAGATCATCCAGAAAACGATCAACAGCTGGGTACCGAGGACGATCGGGAACGCTGCCAAGCCCGAAACGGCCTTCTTCTCGATTTCGCGGATCATTCATCACCTCCAATATCTGGATGATATCATATAGAAATCTTTTTGCAAGCTAATTCCCGCAGTGATTCCGAATCCCGAGCGGCGGACGGAATGCTGCCCGAAAGGGCGAAAGCGAAACAGTCGGCTGGGGTCTCAGGATCGGATTTTTTGTTGTACCCTTGATCGATGACCCTGAAAGCCAAGATCGAATCCGACCACCGGGCGGCCCTGAAAAGCGGAGACCAAGCGCGACGCGACGTGCTCAGCATGCTCAAGGCGCGAATTCTGGAAGCCGAGGTGGAGCGGCGAGCCAAGAAAGGTCGGGACTATCAGCTCGACGATTCCGAAGTGACCGAAGTTCTGGCCTCGTATGCGAAGCAGCGCCGCCAATCGATCGAGGCCTACCAGGAGGGGGGACGGTCCGACCTCGTCACAAAAGAAAAGGCGGAGCTCGAAGTCGTCGAAGGCTATCTGCCGCAACAGATGGGCGACTCGGAAATCACGGCGCGAGTCCAGGCCGTCATCGACGAGGTGGGGGCCCAGTCTGCCCGAGATCTGGGGAAGGTCATGGGGCGCGCCATGTCTGAGCTGAAGGGAGTGGCCGATGGCAATCGCGTGCGCCAGATCGCCATGAAACTCCTGACCGATAGCGATTGACGAGTGGCGAGCAAAACCCACAGACCCACAAACCTACAAACCTACGAACCTACGACCCTACAACCTACAAACCTACCCCCCAAGCACCCGCAATAGAATCCAATCCCGGACCCGCCAGGGCAGAATCTCCAGGAGCAACATCTGACGGGGACCCAGTCCCGTCAAATATCGGGCTCGGGGTTTTTTTGCCGTCAAAGCGTGGACGATCGTCTCGGCCACTTTCTCGGGAGGTGTCCCCCGCGCGCCGTTCCGGGAGGCGATGCGGCCGACCTTTTCCAGATAACTTCCGTAGCGACGCCGACCTTCTTCGGGGAGGCTTTCGAGCAGCCGCTCCGATTCTCGAAGGTACTTGTTGAAAAGGGGGGTTCGAATGCTTCCCGGCTCGAGAAGAGAGACTCCGATGCCGGATGATTTCAATTCGACGCGCATTGAGTCGGCGATCGCTTCCAGGGCGAACTTCGAAGCTGCGTAGGGACTCATGAAAGGCATTGCGCTGCGCCCCGAGATCGAGCCGACGATGACAACGCGCCCGCCGGCCCGTCGCAATAAGGGGATCAAGGTCCTGGTGACGGCCAGGAGTCCGAAGACGTTGACCTCGAACTGGCGTCGAAAGTCGTCGGTGGTGAGGAACTCGATGGGCCCCGAGACGACGATGCCGGCGTTATTGACCAAACCGATCAAGCCTGCCCCTTGGACCTCGTCTTCGAGTTTTTGGCGCGCCTCTTCGATCTGTGGGGGACGCGTCACGTCGAGCAAGACAGGCTTGATCTGAGCGGCTGACGCAACCAGTGCCTCGCCGTCCGCCGGGCGCCTCACTCCGGCGAAGACCTCGAAGCCCAGCGAATCGAGGCGCAAAGCCGCGGCCCGGCCCAATCCGGTCGAGGCCCCGGTGATCAGCACCGCTCCGCGCTTTTTCACCAGATTCGTCCAGCCTTTCCCAGTGCGAAGACGCTTAGCCTGTCCTTCGTCTCGGAATCTCGAGCAGCTGCCCCGGAAGCCGCCTTTGCCCCCGGGGCAAAACCTGTACTTCGCCGGATGACCACTCTTCAGCAGCGGGCGAGGACATCGTCAAAACTGCGCCGCACTACACTTCGGTAATCCTCGATCAACTTCGACTCTGCGCCCGGTTCACCGTTCGAGAACACACCGGCCAACTCCCGCAGCCGGGAGAGATTTTCGTTGTTTCGACCCAGGCCGCCCCGCGGGCTCCATTGCGAGATATTGGTCCGTCGGCGCAGATAATCTTCGAGGCGAAAACAGAGTTCCTCCCGGGCGCACCAGGAGGCCGCCGGAAAGCTCGCTTCGAGCCCCGGAAATCCCTCCCGTGGACCCCCGTTCAGACCTGGCGAGTGGATGGAAGCCTGCCCGGACGGCGCCAAATGTTCCCCCAGGGACCGCGTCACCGACGCGGAGAGGGTGATGCAGCCGGTCAGCTTGCCCCCGAAGATCGTGATCCAGGGAACGTCCTCGGCCTTGCAGACATGGGTGCGACGCGACATTCCCAGGGTGGTGTCAGGAGGGGGCGAGTTGCGGTCGACGGCGATGGCTCGAACCCCCGATCGCAAGGACACGATGTCGGAAACCCCCACCGGCCGCCGCAGATGTCTGTTGAGTTGTTCGAGCAGGATCCGAATGTCGTCCGGTTCGACCTGATAGGCGGTTTCCTGGTCCCGAGCCACGGTCTCGGTGGGGCCCCAAAGCGCGATCGGGCCCCATGGAATCAGCGTGAAGCAATCGAGTGCGGGATCGTCCGGGTTTTCGAAGATCAGAGGAACTTGATGGTTTTCTTCTCTCCGAAGTCCGATGAAAACCCCTTTGCTGTAAACATGGCGGAAAGGGGTCTGGACGCCGAAGCTCTGGTTGACGGCGTCGGTCCAAACGCCGGCCGTGTTGAAGACGAATCGCGCCTTGACCTCTCCCTGTCTCCCCGCCAATCGATCTTCCACTTCCAGACGCCAGAGCCTTCGAGACTTGTCGTAGCCTCCGGCTCCCAGGCGACAATAGTTGAGCGGTACGTGATCGACGCTTCGGTGGGGCAGAATCCAGCGACAGACGAAGCGGGCGTCGGATGGATTGACGTGAGCTTCCTGGTAGAGCAACGACGATTTGAAGCGGCTGGAATCGATCAGCTGCTGCTCCGGGTAGGTGTTTTGCAAACGAGGCCGCTGCCGCCTGCATTTGCCCAGCAGCCAATAGAGATAAAGGGCCAGCTGGTTGAGCAACTGGCTGCGGCCCTTCTTGCGATCGGGCAGGTAGCGGAGTGAAAAGGGCTTCACCCAGTCTCCCAACTCCCGAATCATCTCGTCACGCGAAGTGCAGAACTGCACCACGGTCTTGATGTCGAAGAAGGTCAGGTAGAGAAGACCTCCCCAAACCATCATTGCCGAGGACTGGCTGGTGCCGCAGGCGAAGTCTCCCTTGTCGAGCAACAGCGTGCGGTAACCGGCTTTGCAGAGGTGATGATAAAGGCAGGCGCCGTTTATCCCTCCCCCGACCACCACGGCATCGAATCGGGTGTTGAGGGCTTGCTCCCAGGCGCGGTCACGTATCGAAGAATGCATGTCTGTTGACGCCGAATCCCAGTCCCCCGAGCGAATCAGGCTACCCATGATACGCAGAGCCGGAACGAACCGCAAAAACCAGCTTGTATCGTGGGCCTCCAGGCCGCAATCTTTGCTTCGGCGTTCCGCCGAGGCCCGTGAACTTTATCGACTCGACTACCGTTCAATAGTTTTCAGGAGGAAACAGATGAAACCAAGAATTTCTCTTCTCGCTTTGATCGTGATCGGGCTGATCTCACTGCCGGTTGCCGGGGCGAGCAAGCAATGGCTCCATGTCCAGGTTCACGGCGACAGCGATGAGAAGGTCAACGTGAACATCCCCTTGTCGCTGGTATCCACCATCCTGCCCTTGATCGAGGACAAGGCGGAAGAGGGGCTCAGCCGGCACGGGCACTGGGACGACTCGGACATGAGTGTCAGCCAGATGCGCGAGATCTGGAACGCCGTCAAGTCCGAAGGTGCCTTCGAGTTGGCCAGCGTAAACAGCGGCGAACACCGCTTCAGCATCTTCCTGGACGGTCAGTACCTTCGAGTGGAGTCGGATGAGGGCGCTAAGGAAAGGGTCACTGTCAAGCTGCCCACCGTCTTGGTCGACGCGCTGCTTTCAGGTGAGGGAGAAAACTTCAATATCATGGCGGCGCTTGACGCGCTTCAGAACCTGGGCAACCAGGAACTGGTGCTGGTCGAAGCCGACGACACCCGGGTCCGGGTCTGGATCGACGAATTCAACGCCCCCGGACGATGACCCGAGAACCGAGTCGGAGTGGAGGAATTCGAACTCCGGCTGATTGGTGAGGTGGATGATGTTGCTCAAAATCGGGGCGGTGTTTCTGGCCTTTATCTTGAGTGCCGGAGCGACCGCCCTTGTCGCCCTCGAACCTTACGGCGTGATGACCGTCGATTTCGCCGTGGATGATGTATCGTTTCGAACTCCCGTTCCGCTCGGAATCGTGGCACTGGCGATCCATTTCGTACCCGAGTCCGAACGTCGACAGATCCGTGCCGAGTTCAGGGAGTTTCAGCCTCTGGTGGAGGCGGCTCTGACGGGTTTGATGGACTGTGAAGATGGTGTGTTGGTCGATGTCGTCGACCATCGAGATCATGTGCTGGTGGCCAAGCAGGGCGGTTCACTGATCGTCAAGGTGGATACATCGGAGGAGCGGTTCCACTTTCAGATTCCTCTGCGCGGCGCCCGTCGGGTTCTGGCCTCGCTGACGGATTGAGCTTCCGCCGGGTCCCTCGTTTCCCGGCCAGGTGTCTTCCCGCTGAGAGAACCGCGTGACTCGGCGTCTCTAAGTGCGCAGATTCAAGAAGAGAACGACGCTGCAGGAACCGAAGAGCAGGTTGGGTCCCCAGGCTGCCAGCAGGGGTGAAAGCAGCCCGCTCCCCCCGAGCACTCCGAAGACCCCGAACGCGCCCCAGTAGACGATTCCCAGAAAGACCCCCAAGGCCACGCCGTGTAGGGCGCCCTTCCTGCCGATCGAGAAGGCGAACGGTATTCCCAGAAGGACCATGACGAAGCTGACCAGGGGAAAGGAGATCTTCTCGTAAAGCTCGGTCTTGAGGTGATCGACTTCGAATCCTCCCTGCTGCAGCTCGCTCACGTACCTGTCCAACTGGAGATAGGTCATTTTGCTCGACTCTGTCACCTCTTGTGCGAAATAGTCGGGGGCTTCCGGCAGCGACAGCTCGAGAGACTGGTAGCGGGCGAAGCCTCCCTTTTCCAGACCCAGCTCGCGCCTCCATCCGTCGCGCAATTCCCAGTTCCCCTTGTCGGCATCCCAGAGCGCCCTCCGGGCGTGGGTGTGTCGCAGGAGTTGGCCGTTGCCGGGAGTGATCTCGTAAATCGACAACTCTCCGAAAAGCCGCCTTTCCGTATCGAAGTAGTTGTAGTTGTAGAGGCGGTTGTTCTTTCCGAAGATCCAGTTGCGTCCGGGTTGGTAATAGGTCTGAGCCGGCCTTCCCTTGATGAGGTGGCGCAGGCTGTCCTGTTTCTGGTTGGAGTAGGGCAGGACGTAGTCCTGCAATACGAACAGAAAAGAGCATACCAGCAGCGTCAGTGCGAGAACCGGGACGGCGATCCGGTAGATGCTCACTCCGCAGGCTTTGAGCGCCACCGTCTGGCGGGTCTTTTCGAGCAGTCCGAAGGTGACCAGCGTGGCGATGAGCACCGATATCGGAACCAGCAACATCACCACGTGCGGCGCCAGAAAAAAGAAGTACTCGAAGAGCAGTCCCGAGCTGCTCTGGCTGGCGAACAGGTCGTCCAGCAGTTCGAAGAAGGTGAAGAGATAGAACATCGCGGCGCAGATCAAAAGCGTAAGAAACAGATTGCTCGAAAAAAGGCGCAGCACGTAGGAGTCGATGACACGGGCCATGCGCAGGCGAACGTCCGAGAAACTTCCCAACCATCCGCCCATCATGCGGGCCAACCTGCCGGCCCGGTCGCGGACCCATGCATGAGCCTTTTGCAAGCGGCGGAAGAGAAGTGCCGAGATTCGATTGTTGAAGAGGATTCCTGCGAAACTGGTCCCTCTGCGGGCGTGACGCGTAACGATCACGGCTGCGCCGCCCAGCACCAGATTCCCGCTCCACGCCCCGATCCAGACCGGGATGGCGCCCTGACTGGCCAGCTTGCTTCCCGTGGCAAAGAGCAGGTAGTAGGAAAAGGCGACCACCAGGCTGGTGATGGCCCCGTACCCCCGGCCGCCCCGGTGTGGAGTGATTCCCAGAGTGACCCCGAGAACGGCGAAGATGAGCGCCGAAAGAGGGAGTGCGAGACGTCTCTGAAACTCGGCGTTGCTTTCCGTCCGAACTTCGGGTGCGGCTGTCGTTAGATCCGTCCACAATTCGCCCATGGTCTTGTCGCCGGGTCGCTTGGGACGGTCCCAGACCCGGGCCGCGGGCAAGTCGATCGATACCGCCAGCGTTCCGAACTGGCTGACACCGTAGTCGGATGCGTTGCCCGGGTCGAAGAGGTAGGATGAGCCCTCGCTCAACGCCAGCTGCAGCCGGTTGCCGTCGGCGGCGGGCAGCAACTCTCCGCGGCCCGCCAGGATGACGCGCTTCTTGCCTTCAGGGAGCTGATCGGCGAGAAACACGCCCTTCCAAAGTCCGCTTCTCAAATCCACGTCTTCGACGTAGAGCAGCTTTCCCGGCAGGTCTTCGTTGAAGACCCGGGGTTTGAGCTGCGACTGCATGGGGCGCATGCCGATCTCGTGACGGAGCAAACGCAACTTCCAGTTGCCCTCCGACCAGAAATGGACCGTCAGCACGAGGGTGGCCACCGCCACCAGCAGACCGGCTCTGAGGACAGGCCTCAGAATCTGTCTCAAGCCGATGCCCCCGGCTCGCATCGCCACCACCTCGCTTTCCGTGGAGAGCCGGCTGAAGCCCACCAGTGTCCCCACCAGAAAGGACATGGGCAACGTGAAGACCAAGATGCTGGGCAGGATGTAGAGGACGACTTTCAGGACGGTGACGGTATCGGCGTTCTGGCGGATCAGGAGCTCGGTCAGGCGTCCGAACTCACGCGTGAAAACGACGAAAGTCAACACCATCAGGGCGATCAGCCCGGGCGGAATGATCTCCTGGTAGATGACGCGGTGGATCTTTCTCAATTCGAGTCAATTGTAACTGATGGCCGTCCGGGGTCCCCAGCTCGACCATGTCATTTCTCAAGTCGCTCTTGGCCGCTCGCTTTGTTGCTCGTTCGCCCTTGCCGCAAGCGCGAAGTGTGAGCGCCCGAAGAGTCAAGTGAGGTGTACGAGATTCGAAATGGGAAGCGGGACTTCGCGTCCCCCATACTGAAGACAGAGGCCCCCCATCCGTTACAATGATGGCGCAATGGAATTCGTGTGGTTGGGGCGGATCACTTTTCCGGACGCCCTGGAAACCCAACAACGGACGGTACGAAGAATCGCCGTCGGTGAATCGCCCGAGACGGTCCACCTGCTGGAACACCCCCACGTTTTCACCAGCGGTCGGCAGGGGAAGGAGTCGAACTTGCTGGCGGCCCGCGATCACCAAGGGCACCCCATCCGGCTGATCCGCACCAACCGCGGCGGGGACGTCACCTATCACGGCCCGGGACAGCTCGTGGGGTACCCGCATATCGATCTGCGGCAGCGCAGCCGCGACATTCACGCCTATCTGCGGAGCCTGGAACAGGCCCTCATCGACACCGCCGCCAATTTCGGTGTCAAGGCCTTCCGCCGGCAGGGGCTCACGGGAGTCTGGACGGCGCAGGGGAAGCTGGCCTCGATCGGGGTGGGAGTGCGGCGCTGGGTGACCATGCACGGCTTCGCTCTCAACGTCTGCACCGATCTCCGTTACTTCAACCTGATCAATCCTTGCGGCATCGCGGCATGTCCCGTCACTTCACTGAGCGCTTTGCAGGGCCGAGCCATCTCCATCAACGAAGTCCGCACCGTTGTCGAGGACGCCTTGCGGCGTAGAGTCGGCCAAGCCGCGGCAGTCCCCGCCGCCTCCCGATCATGAATCCCGTGGAAACGAAAGCCCGTCCAGAGCCAGTTTTCCGAGTGGGACCCGTCCCGGTGTTCGGCGACGTCATCCTCTCTCCCATGGCGGGGTTCAGCGACATGCCTTACCGTTCGCTGTGCCGAGAGTACGGCTCGGCCATGAGCTACACCGAATTCGTTTCGGCGATCGCGGTGATGCAGGGCAAGAGCGAGCGCACGCGGCGCATGCTGGGTTACCGGGAGAGCGAGAGGCCGGTCGTCTTCCAGATCTTCGATCATGATGAAGATCGGCTGGTGGAAGCGGCCCTTCGCGTCGAGCAGCTCGGCCCCGACATCATCGACATCAACATGGGATGTTCGGTGCGCCATGTGAGCGGGCGAGGAGCGGGCGCGGGACTGCTCAGGAGTCCCGCCAAGATCGGACGAATTTTCGCAAAACTGGTTCGAGCCCTCCGGGTTCCCGTGACGGGAAAGATCCGGCTGGGCTGGGACAGCCAATCACTCAACTATCTCGAAGTGGCCAAGACCCTGGAGGATTCTGGCGCCGGCTTGCTGGCTGTGCACGGCCGAACTCGAGAGCAAGCCTACCGGGGCGAAGCGAACTGGACGGCGATTCGAGAGATCGTCGAGGCCGTCTCGATTCCCGTGATCGGGAACGGCGACGTTCGACGGGCCACCGACATTGAAAACATCAAGGGGGAGACCGGATGTGCGGCGGTCATGGTCGGTCGCGGCGCCAGCGG
>JBFGHF010000060.1:0-11068 GCA_041578355.1 Acidobacteriota bacterium | reverse complement strand
TGAAATCACCATCGCCTACGGTCTCACTGAAGCTTCCCCGGTGATCACCCAGACCAGCACCGACGATAGCCTCGAGAACCGCGTGACGACCGTCGGCAAGCCGCTGCCGGAATTGGAGGTGCGGATCGTCCATCCGGAAACCGGTCGTGATGCCGAGCCGGGACAGCAAGGGGAATTGATGGTCAGAGGTCACGGGGTGATGAAGGGCTACTACAAAAACCCAAAGGAAACCGCAGCGGCCGTCAGTGAAGAGGGTTGGCTTCGATCCGGGGATCTGGCGACCCGCCGACCCGACGGATTCTACCGGATCACAGGACGTCTCAAGGACATGGTGATTCGGGGCGGCGAGAACATCTACCCAAGGGAAATCGAGGAATTTCTTTACACACATCCCGACATCGCCGACGTTCAGGTGGTGGGACTGCCGGACCCGAAATACGGCGAGGAGCTATCGGCATGGATTGTGCCTCGGCCCGGTCGCGCCCTTACCGAAGACGACGTTCGTCAATACTGCGAAGGCCGGATTTCGCATTTCAAGATTCCACGCTATGTCGTCTTTATCGACGATTACCCGAAGACCGTCACCGGCAAAGTTCAGAAATTCAGATTGCGGGAGATGGGAATCGAGAAGTTTCGTCTGGCGGGAGCCGCCGACACCGCCTGAGGCCCCGCGCCCGTCCCAGCCCCACCGCGGCCAGGGACACGGCACTCACCACTCACTGATAGTACCGAAGGGGACAGGGCACGCAGAGGGAGATCGGTACCGAGAGCTCACCCGGGGGGCCCAATCGACGACTACAGCAGTCAACGGAAGTGGGGACAGGGCGCAACAATCCAGAGGTGAACAGAGGAGTGAACCCAAAGTGGGGACAGAGTGAACCCAAAGTGGGGACAGGGCACGCACAGCCGTGATCGGTGACGCGGCAGTGAACGAAGTGGGGAGTGAACGAAGTGGGGACAGGGCACGAGATTCAGGCCGGGCACGCGAATCAGCACCGTTACACGAAGCCTCCGGTTCTCGCTTCACATCTCGGACGTCTCACCTCGCCGCCGCAATTGCTTTTTAGTTCGACGACGCCTTCGGCTCCAAAAGAAGGCGCCGGGGACGCCCGATTGCCGTTCCCCGCGCACGAGGCCGCCACACAGCGCTTCGGGCCGGCGACCGCCCGCAATCCCCCCTCGTTTCAGCCAAGGCGGTCCTCTCAGCTTTTCCGCCGCTTGCTGACGAAGCGGTAGCGCCCCAATTGCGAAAGCGAGAAATCAGAGATGAGAAGCTCGATTTCAGGGGACAGGTCTTGAATGATGAGGTCGTGAATGATCAACGGGGGTGGTGAACAATCGACGAGAATGGTCATGGAAAGGCTGTTGAACAATGCCCGATGAGGAGCACTTTCGAAAATTGGAGCGGATGTACGCCTCGGCGCCGATCAACCGCTTGTACCGCCCGGCACTCCGCATTCGGGAAGGGGAGTCGGAGGTTGTTTTCACTCCGGGCGGGGACTTTTTTCACGCGGCGGGGGCACTACACGGTTCGGTCTATTTCAAGGCGCTGGACGACGCCGCGTTCTTCGCCGCGAATTCACTGATCACGGATTTTTTCGTCGTGACCGCCTCTTTTCAGATCTATCTGACGCGGCTGGCCGGCGGAGGCGAGTTGACCGCCCGAGGACGGGTCGTACACCGGTCGAAAAGGCTTCTTCTCGCCGAGGCGCAGCTTTTCGACGATCGGCACCGGCAAATCGCCAGAGGCAGCGGCTCCTTCCTGCCGAGCCGCATCCGACTCAGCCCCCGAATAGGTTATCTGTGACCGGCGCCTGAATTGACCCGCTCGTGTCCCGGGGATAGATTAAGCAGGAAAGTCGAAAGAGGAGAAGAATGGCGGAACATACCTACGAGGAACTGAAGGGAAAAACCGTTGCCCAGCTGCGGGACTTGGCCAAGGAGGTCGACCACGAAGCGGTGCGAGGCTACAGCACCATGCACAAGGAGCCTTTGGTGGAGGCGCTCTGTACCGCCTACGGCATCGAGTCGCACGTGCACCATGAGGTGGTGGGCGTCAACAAGGCCAAGATCAAATCAAAGATTCGGGAATTGAAGACCAAGCGGGACGAGGCGCTCGAGGCGCGCGACAAGAAGCAGCTCAAAGAGATTAGACGCCAGATCCACGGCTTGAAAAGAAAGCTGCGAAAGGCCACGGTTTAGCCCCCAGCGCCGGACCGAAGCTGGACCAGGCTTGCTAGCCCGCTCTGGGGCCAGCCGTGTCCGGGGTGGCTACAGTTTCTCCGTAAACCTCAAGGTCTTGCTTGCTGAACAGGACAAAGATGACGGCCTCAGGAAGCTCGTGTCGCAGCAGCCACTCTCGAACCGTCGCCACGGCGATCGCTGCGGCGGCCTCGATGGGGTAACCGTAGGCGCCGGTGGAAATCGACGGAAAAGCAACGGTTCGGCATTGGTTTTCAACTGCCAGTTTCAGACTGGATCGATAGGCGCTCGCCAACAGCTCCGCCTCGCCTTGGCCGCCTTCCCGATAGACGGGTCCGACGGTGTGAATGACATATCGGGCGGGGAGGCCGTAGCCCGGGGTGATTCGAGCCTCTCCGGTGGGACAACCTCCCAGTTTGCGACAGTGCTCCTTCAGGTCAGGTCCGGCAGCCCGGTGAATCGCACCGTCCACTCCGCCTCCCCCCAGTAGCGTAGGGTTGGCGGCGTTGACGATTGCGTCAACAGTCTGCTCGACGATGTTCCCCTGAACGAGTCGGATCCGGCCGGAGACTTGAGACATGAGCGGCTTCTCTACTTCCCGGTCTTCTCGACGCTGCCGCACTTCAACATCTCTTCGCCGAAATAGGGATTTGCGATCTCACCGTCTTTCTGTACCCAGCGGGCTCCCTGGCCCTCGTCGGCCATTGGACAGCGGACCACAGAGTATCCCTTCGGCAGATCGAACTCGACCACTTTCTCGGACAGAGGCTTGAACTTTGAACGGGCCTCCTCGAGGCTGGAACTTTCGGCGAGCTGTTTGGCCAGAGCTTGTAATTCCGGGTTGGTCTCATCTGCCAGGAGACGAAAGGCATTCTTCGCCGTTACCAAGTCGTCGGCCGCTAAAGCTTCTTGCGCACTGACATAGTTTTCGAAGAGCGCCGTAACCACTCTTTCCTCCACTTGAGCGCAGGAAAGCGAAAGCAGCGAAAGCGTGACAACCAAGCCGAGTCTGGAAAACATTGATTCCTCCGATTCTTGAAATGCATCTTCGGGAATCTAGAGACGAAGCCGGCCGGGAAGAGGTTCCAGCCGAATCTAATTCGAGTTGACGTCCCGCTCTTTGAGAACTGCCAAATGCTCGCGAAAGGAACTTCGAACCTGGATGAAGTCGCGGTGATCCAGCCGCAGCTCCCTGGAAACGTTGCGTATTTCATTGTCCTCGACGACGGAGATGGACCTATCCGAACTCGAGACCGCGAAGAGGCACCTGAGAAGGGCCAGCTTCTGCTCGCGAGAGGCGATTTTGTTGAACTGCCGAGTCACCAAATAGTTCTCGGTCCCACCGAAGAGGCGATTCTGCGATTTGGCGATCTGGACGGCGATGATGGCCTGTTCCTCCCCAAGTTCGCCGTGTTCGACGAGAACCTTTTCCATCGCCCTGGTCTCTTCTTCGCTGATCTTGAGATCGGCGTGGGCCACACGCCCCAGGATATAAGCAAACGAAGCGATGTAACGGGCTTCTTCGGGGGCCATCTCATCCAAGCCTCGGACGATCTCTCGAATTGCGTCCGGCTCGGCCTGCCGCCGACCGGCCGGTGCTTCCTGCAGTCCCAAGAAACGCAAAAGCGAACTCATAGCCGTCATCCTTTTCCTAGCGCTTCGCGCTGTTATCGATCATGGACAATCGGGCGCCTGGGTTCAAGGTTCCCCTGAGTACGATGCAACCAGAAAAGAGCGTCCTACACGCTGGAGCGCCCTTCATTCGGGGGTCCTCGATCCTTGATCTGGCGCTATCGGGGTACTAATCTGAACCGAAGGAACCGAGAATGACTGCGAGAATCTCCAGGTTTTTGCTGCCGATCTTTCTGCTCGGTGGATCCACCCAGGCCGCACAACCTCCAGACGGGTCCTACCGTGAAGCGGCTCTGCGAGCGGCACGCTGGATCCAGTCCCAGGAGATTCGGCTTCCTCGGGGCAAAGCCTGGGCTGTCCACGCCGAGGATAAACAACCCGTGCCCAACCTCTACAGCGGAGCAGCCGGAGTTGTGCTGTTCTTTCTCGAGCTTCACGATGCAACCGGGGACAGGTCTTTCTTGGACGAGGCCAAAGCTGGAGCGCTCTATTTATTGTCGAGCGTCGAAGCCGGAGAGAACACTCTGCCAGTCGGGCTCTACACGGGTTTGGCCGGAATCGGATTCACTTTGCAGGAGACCTACCGGGCCACGGGCGAGACGCGCTTTCGTCAAGGAGCCTTGCGTTGCGTCAGAGCGCTTCATCGCAGAGCCAAGAGGGTCGGCAGAGGTATCGAATGGAACGGAGTCACCGACATCATTGGAGGAAGTGCCGGGGTGGGGCTCTTTCTGCTTTACGCTGCCCGGGAACTCGAGCATCCACCCTCACTGCAACTGGCGATTCAAGCGGGTGAGCGCCTGATCGAAGTCGCGAAGCCTGTCGAGACGGGCCTGAAGTGGGCCATGAGCGACAACTTCGAGCGTTTGATGCCCAATTTTTCCCACGGTACCGCGGGCAACGCCTATTTCCTGGCCGCCCTCCACGCCGCTACCGGGCGCCCCGGCTTTCTCCAAGCGGCACTCAAGGGCACCCGCTACCTTTTGTCGGTTGCCGACAAAAGCAATGACGCTTGTCTGATCTTCCATCACGAGCCGGGCGGTGAGGATCTCTACTACTTGGGTTGGTGCCACGGCCCCGTCGGAACGGCGCGGCTCTATTACATCCTCTGGAAAGAGACCGGTCAGCCGGAATGGCTGCAATGGCTGCTTCGCTCTGCTCGTGGAGTCATGCAAAGCGGCATCCCGGAACAACAGACGCCGGGTTTCTGGAACAACGTGGGCCAGTGCTGCGGATCGGCAGGAGTGGCCGAATTCATGCTCGATCTTCATCGAGTTCTGGGTCGCCCCGACTTCCTACAGATGGCACAGCGAATGACGGCGGATTTGATGAAGCGGAGCTCCCCCGGAGAACCGGGCACGAAGTGGGTTCAAGCGGAGCATCGGGTGCAACCCGATTTGCTGCTGGCCCAGACGGGCTACATGCAGGGAGCTGCGGGGATCGGGATGTTGTTGTTGCACCTGGACGGATTGGAAAGGCAGAAGAGCCGCCTCATTCGGCTGCCTGATTCGCCCTATTGAAACGCCTCGCAGGCAAGGCCACGCCGCCTTTCGGGCTCTGCTCCGGGGACAACTGAAAAGCACCCTCTGCAACCGCCAAGGCTCTAGGCGTGACGCCTGTGCGACTTGGGGGGACACCGGATCGCAGGCGCTTGCGCCACGTCGGGAGGTTGGATGACCGCTGAAATCGACAGCACATTCCTTCTCCGAACACTCCAGGAATTGGTTCGCATCGAGTCGGTCAACCCCAGTTTGGTGTCGGGTGGCGCGGGCGAATCTGAAATCGCCGCCTATTTGAGCGACGTCTTGCAGAAGATCGGACTCGAGGTGAGCACCTATGAGCCCGAGCCCGGCAGGACCAGCGTCTGCGGGACGCTTCAGGGCAGAGGCGCCGGACGGTCTCTGATGCTCAACGCGCACACCGATACGGTCGGCGTCGAGGGGATGGGGGAGCCCTTTAGCGGGGCCTTGCGAAAGGGTCGGGTCTACGGCCGGGGGGCGTACGACATGAAGGGAAGCTTGGCAGCGTGCGTTGCTGCCGCTCATGCCCTCTCGCGATCCAAAAAGCCTCTGCGGGGGGACCTCGTCGTGGCGGCTGTCGCCGACGAAGAGTATACCAGCCTGGGCATGGCCGAAGTCCTTCGGCATCTCCAGGTCGACGGGGCGATCGTCACCGAACCGACGGAATTGGCGATCTGTTTGGCGCACAAGGGGTTCATCTGGCTGCAAGTCGAAACGACAGGCAGGGCCGCCCATGGAAGCCGCTACGACCTGGGGATCGATGCCAATATGAAGATGGGGCGGGTCTTGGGTTTGCTGGAGGGGCTGGAAGAGGAGCTCCGCAAACGGAGGGGACACCCGCTGCTGGGCTCTCCGTCCCTTCATGCGGCCCGGATCGAGGGAGGCACCGAACTCAGCGCCTACGCAGCACGTTGCCTGCTTCAAATCGAGCGTCGCACGGTGCCGGGCGAAAACGAACAACAAGTGGTCGATGAAATCCAGGGGCTTCTCGACCGCTTGCACACAGCGGACCCGAGCTTTCAGGCACGCCTCGAAACCCTCCTGGTGCGCGATCCTTTCGAGACGCCGCAGAACTCGCTGTTGGTGGGTCACCTGACCAGTGCATCGAGGGAAGTACTGGGCCGGACACCGCCCTTCGAGGGACAGAATCCGTGGATGGACGCGGCGCTTCTGTCAGCCGCCGGCGTGGACACCGTGGTGATGGGGCCTCGCGGAGCGGGGGCCCACGCCCACGAAGAATGGGTCGACTTGGCTTCCGTGGAGCAGCTTGCCCAAGTGTTGTTGCGGACGGCGGTCCGCTATTGCGGTTAGGCGTCGCACTCGGCCCCACTGTCCCTCCGTAGTCGGTATGGGGAAGCCGGAGAAGCATTTTGCCGCGCCCTTTTGAATCTGTGACAATTGAGCGGCCGACGGGCCATCACTCTGAAGGAGATCGGAACTTGAACACTCGAAACACCCTGTGGTTTGCGGTGGCGGTCCTCGTCCTGGGAGCCTCGTGCAGTCCGCCAACTTCCGAAGAGCAGCCGTACACCCCGCAGCAGAACGAAATTCTCTGGGACCGCTGGGGGGTCCCCCACATTTTCGCCCGGGACAATGAGAGTCTGTTCTACGAGCTGGGCTGGGCTCAAATGCGGAGTCACGCCAACTTGATCTTGCAATCCTACGGCGAAGCCAGGGGGCGCGCCGCCGAGTACTGGGGCGAGGACCATCTGGAGTGGGACCGCTGGGCGCGAACCGTCGGGTTCCCGGGACGCGGCCGCGAGTGGTACGAGGCCCAAGCTCAGCCCTTCCGGTCCTATCTGGACGCCTTCGCTCGCGGCATCAACGACTATGCCACAGACCACCAAGAGGAGATCCAGCAGGAGATGCGGCAGGTTCTGCCCGTGACCGGCGCCGATGTCCTGTCCCACGGGCAGCGGGTGATCCACTTCGAATTCGTGACCCGTCCCCAGGTAGCCGAGCGTGTCGAAGATCAGCTCGAGCGTTCCACCGCGGGGTCGAATGCCTGGGCCATCGGGCCGGAGCATTCGGCTACCGGCAACGCCATGCTCCTGGCCAACCCACACCTTCCTTGGTCCGGCTTCTACACCTGGTATGAAATTCATTTGGTCTCTCCCGATGTCGACGTGTACGGCGCCGTGCTGGTAGGCAACCCCTTTGTTGGAATCGGCTTCAACCGGCACCTGGGATGGAGCCATACGGTCAACACCCTCGACGGGCAGGACCTCTACGCCTTGACGCTGTCAGGCGACAGCTACCGCTGGGAGGGGGGACTCAGGCCACTCCAGATGAGTGAGGAAGAGATCCAGGTGTTGCAAGACGACGGAAGCTTCCGGACCGAGAAGATGACGGTGAAACGATCGGTCCACGGCCCGGTGATAGCGGAGGAGGGGAGGCGCGCCGTTGCTCTGCGCGTGGTGGGGCTCTACGAGTCGAAACTCTTCGAGCAATACTGGGATATGTCGCGAGCCCGCAATTTGAGCGAATTCGAAAAAGCCATCAGCCGCTTGCAGATGCCCATGTTCACCGTGATCTACGCCGACCGAGATGGCCACATCCTGTCTCTTTTCGGCGGACAAATCCCGCGAAGGCCGCCCGGGGACTGGAACTGGAGCGGCTTGGTTCCGGGGGACACGGGTGATTCGCTCTGGACCGAAACGCATCCCTATGAAGAACTTCCGCGAGTCGTCGATCCCCCCACCGGCTGGGTGCAGAACGCCAACGAGCCCCCCTGGACGACGACACTGCCCTACGCTCTGGAGGCTGACGAGTTCCCCGCTTACTTCGCCCCTCGTTTCATGAACTTCCGGTCACAACGCTCGGCCAGGATGCTCCAGGAAGACGCAAGCATCTCGTTCGAGGAGCTTGTCGAATACAAACACTCCACTCGAATGGAACTCGCGGACCGGATTCTCGACGATCTGCTTGCTGCCCCGACCCAGGCCGACCCTCTGACCCGAAAAGCCTCCCGTGTATTGGAATCGTGGGACCGGCAGGCCGACGCCGAAAGCCGAGGCGCGGTGCTCTTCAACGCTTTTTGGGGCGAACTGGCGCACACTTCCGGCCGTCAGAGCCCTTTTTCCGAACCCTGGTCGGAGCGATCACCCCGCACGACCCCTGACGGGCTGAGCAATCCCCGCTTGGCCCTGGAAGCACTGCGCAGCGCGGCTGTCAAAATCGAGAGGGATTATGGCGCATTGGACGTGCCTTGGGGTGAGGTTTTCCGTCTTCGCCGGGGCAGTCACGACTTTCCGGCGAACGGCGGCCCCGGCAACCTCGGAATCTTTCGGGTACTTCATTTTCGGGAGGGTCAAAGCGGACGGCAAGAGGCTTTCGCCGGCGATTCGTTCGTCGCTCTTGTGGAGTTTTCCAACCCCGTCAAAGCTCGGGTTCTGACCGCCTACGGGAATTCCAGCAACCCTGGGTCGCCGCACTACGGAGACCAGCTCGCACTCTTTGCACGGAAGGAAATGCGCACCGCGTGGCTGACGCGCAGCGAAATCGAAGCCAACCTCGCGGAGCGGGAGTCGTTCGACTGAGGGCATGGTCGGTTGCTGCCCCGGCAATCACGGCTTTCAGCTTTTTTGGCGTCGGCGCTCAATCTAAGCTCGCGATTCCCTGATTCTCCTGGTAAACTCTCCCCGTTCAGCTCACCATGGAGGCGTTGGAAAAGATCCGCGATTATTGTCTTTCGCTCCCCCACGTAACCGAAGACATCAAGTGGGAAGATGACTTGGTCTTCTCAGTGGGCGGAAAGATGTTCGCCGTACTGGCGCTCGACCCTGCTTTCGAGAATCGACTCTCCTTCAAGTGCACTCCGGAGGAGTACGCCGTGTTGATCGAGCGCCGGGACGTGATCCCAGCTCCTTACCTGGCCCGCTACCATTGGGTCACTTTTCTCAACTACCGATTGGACAAGGAATTGCGCGAGTGGCTGCGCGGATCGTATCGGCTGGTATGGCAAAGGCTCCCCAAGAAAGTCCGAGTGGAATTGGAAACCCCGCCATGATCCTCTCGACCGGCCGCGTCCTTCGGCTTGTTTTTCCCTGGCTGATTCTCCCGGTGCTGCTTTCGTCCTGCGGCCCCACCGAACCAAGCTCAGAGGATCGTCCCAACATCCTCTTTGTCTTCACCGACGACCACGCGGTGCAGGCAATGGGCGCTTACGGGGGTCGGCTGGCAGGACTCGATCCCACACCCAACCTGGACCGCTTGGCTCGAGAGGGCATGCTCTTCAGAAACGCTTTCGTCACCAATTCGATCTGCGCGCCCAGCCGGGCCGTTATTCTCACCGGCCGCCACAGTCATCTCAACGGAATCAGAACCAATCGCGATTCTTTTGACGGCAGCCAGACCACCTTCCCCAAACTGCTCCGCCGGGCGGGCTATCAAACCGCCTTGGTGGGCAAATGGCACCTCAAGTCCGAGCCGACGGGCTTCGATTATTGGCAAGTGCTTCCGGGACAGGGCAACTACTACAACCCCGACTTTCGGACCCCGCAGGGCGAAACCCGCGAAACCGGGTACGTGACCGACCTGATCACCGACAAAGCGCTCCAATGGCTGCGCGAGGAGCGAGATCCCGATAAGCCCTTTCTCTTGATGTACCAGCACAAGGCTCCACATAGGGAATGGGCCCCCGGCCCCGAGCAGCTCACACTCTATGACGACGTGGAGATTCCCGAGCCGCCGACCTTGTTCGACGATTACTCCGGACGGGCCGGGCCGGCTGCACTTCAGGAGATGACGATCGCGCGGCACCTTCACCTGGCGCGCGACCTCAAGGTCTTCGAACTGGTCGAACCGTCGGCGGGCGGATTGGATCGGGACGCTGTCCGGCTGCGAGATCGACTCACTGACGAACAGCGACAAGCCTGGGACGCTGCATACGGCCCCAAGAACCGCGAGCTCGTCGAGGCCGAGCTGGACGGCGACGATCTGGTTCGCTGGAAGTACCAGCGCTACCTGAAAGACTATCTCCGTACAGTGGCATCGGTGGACCGAAATCTGGGCCGGGTGCTCGATTTTCTAGACGAGCGCGATCTCGCCCGCAACACCATCGTGGTCTACAGCTCCGACCAAGGCTTCTATCTCGGCGAGCACGGCTGGTACGACAAGCGCTGGATGTACGAGGAATCGCTGCGGACTCCCCTTGTCGTCCGCTGGCCCGGAGTGGTCGAGGCCGGCTCGGAGAATCGTCATCTGGTCCAGAATCTGGACTTCGCCCAGACGTTTCTGGAGATGGCGGGAGTCGATGAGCCGGCTTCGATGCAGGGTCGGAGCCTCCTTCCCCTGCTCAAGGGAATGTCCCCGCGAGGCTGGCGAGAGGCGATCTACTACCACTACTACGAATTCCCCGGTCCTCACAGTGTGCGCCGCCATGAAGGCGTGCGCACGGGCCGCCACAAACTCATTCATTACTACGATTCGGGCGAGTGGGAATTGTTCGATCTCGAGGAAGATCCGCACGAACTGTGGAGCGTCTACGGTCGGGCCGAATACGAGCCCCTCTTGAAGCGCCTTCGCGAGTCACTTCAGAACCTCAAGTCCCAGTACAAAGTACCTTAGCCAAAGGCCGTGCGCAGTCGATGGATGCGGGACCGCACCCATTTCAGAGCTGCAATCTGCGAGGGCGTTCCGCCCAAATCGAAGAATACCTGTGTCGGGGATTTTGCACACCTGACAGAGCCGCGTTCGTGAGAACGCGGACAAAACGG
>JBFGHF010000059.1:0-11181 GCA_041578355.1 Acidobacteriota bacterium | reverse complement strand
GCGGCACTCCGGAGAAACGGTCGACGAGCGCAAACCGGAGGCGTCGGCGCTGGACGTTGCCTGGACTGCGCTTCGCCCGGGTCGGCATCGATGGCGGGCAGGCTCAGCCAAGGTGGCCTGTCCAGCTTTCCCGCCGCTTGCTCACGCGCGCGGCTCAGTTCCGGATTCCGGCGATACCTCACCAGCCCTTTCAGGGGAGCATCGAGATCCGCGCCAGCCGCGACGTCCTGCCCTTGCGCCTCTCGCCGTTCGATCGTTCGTGCGTCGGCGATGGGTCGAGTCCCGAAACGCCGAAGTCGGATGAGATGCGAGAGGTGCGATGTTCGAAAGGAGTAGGGAGTCAGGGCGTATTAAGGACTATCCGTCGCCTCGGGCAGCGGCACGGCGTAGTAGCCCTTGCGGTGGCGGACCTTGAGGTTCTTGCCTTTGACCAGTCTGACCTTGACGCGCCGGAACTTGCCCTTGCGGTCCTTGTCCTTGGGGACGTAGGTGAGGCTGTACTGGCTGCGCAGTTCCTGGTTGATGGTGTCGAAGGCATCGGCCATTTGATCGGGGGAGTAGGGGAAGAAGGCACGTCCCCCGGAATCTTCGGCCAACTTGAGCAGCATGTCCTCGCCCTTCTTGTCCCGGTCAGCGCCAAAGCCGGTGGTCCCGATGCCGTAAATGGTCACGCCGGAACGCTGCACCATGTCGAGCGTCTCGTCCATGCTTCGCTGGCTGTTCAGATCGGCGCCGTCGGAGAGCAGCACGATGGTGCGCCGCACTCCGGAGGCTGTCATTTTGTCGCGGCAGACCGCGTAGACGGCGTCGAGCAGCGCGGTTCCCCCGCCCGCGCGAAGTCCCTTGATCTGGTCGGCGATGCGGGAGGGCTTGTTGGTGAAGTCGCTGATCAGAGTGACTCCGGCGTCGAATTCGACCAGCAGGGTCTGATCCTGCTGTCGCATCACGGCGTGGACGAAATTGGTGGCGGCACGTTTCTCGAAATCGAGTTTGGTGCGCACGCTGGCGCTGGTGTCGATGAGAAGCCCGATGTGGAGAGGAAGATCGGTCTCGTGACTGAAGTTGGTGAGCTCCTGCTCCCGGCCCTTCTCGAAGACCCGGAAGCGGTCGCGGGTGAGATCGGTGACAAAGCGTCCCTGCGGATCCACCACGGTGACCAGCAGGTTGACCGCCTCCACCTCAACCCGG
Source organism: Acidobacteriota bacterium (assembly GCA_041578355.1). Classification (GTDB taxonomy): domain Bacteria; phylum Acidobacteriota; class UBA6911; order RPQK01; family JANQFM01; genus JBFGHF01. The sequence continues at coordinate 9,993 of JBFGHF010000059.1, read as the reverse complement.
ATCGGCTCCTGACCGGAGCGGGTTTGCGGCGCGACAACTCCCGTCAGCAGCAGGATCGGCAATAAGGTGAAACTCGCCCGCATTGCCTCTAATGTAACAGATCCCCCGGAAGACAGGCTTCCCCTTGCCGCAACTTCTGATTGACACAGAGCGGGAGCTTCAGCGACCTGTGAGTGGTGCCGGGAGACGAGCGGCCACCCAGAAACACCCCGAAACCCGACTTCCCGCCGACCCGTTCCTTCCTGCTTCCTACTCGCTGCCGCTCGTGCTCTGTGTCCTCAAAGCTTCAATTCCTACCCGATGGCTGCCCCGGCGTGGCGTGACAGGATCCGCAAAAAGGTCTCGGCTTCGATGTTGCTGCCGCTCAGGACCGTCACGACTTTCTTGCCGGTCAGGCTGCGGCGCAGCTTGTAGGCGGCGGCCGCCGCGGCGGCCCCTGCGCCCTCGGCCACGTTGTGAGTGTAGAAGAAGAGGCGGTAGACCGATTCCTCCAGTTCCTCTTCTGTCACCGTGACCAGGTCGTCGACCAGTTCGCGGACGATTGAAAATGTCAGTTCGAAGGGCACTCGGGTGGCCAAGCCGTCGGCCATGGTGTCGGCGGTCTCGGTGGTCACGATGCGCCCTTCCTTCCAAGAGCGGTAGATCGAAGGCGCCTGGGCGGCTTGGACGCCGATGACGCGCACCGAAGGTGCCATGGCTCGGATGACCGTCAAAACTCCGGACAGTCCGCTACCGCCTCCCAGCGGGACGAAGATCGTGTCCACTTCGGGCAGCTCTTCCAGAATCTCCAGCGCATAAGTCCCGACGCCATGGATCAGCAGCGGCTCGTTGGCGGAGTGGATGTAGCGGACCGGCTCACCGCGCTGAATCTCTTCGACCTTCTCGCGGGCTTCGTCAAAATCGCGGCCGTGGATGATCAATTCGGCCCCGTAGACCCGCATGGCCTCGTTCTTCTCGGGATTGTTGCCTTCGGGAACCGCTATTCGGCAACGGACCCCGTGGAGTTGCGACGCCCAGGCTATCGACTGCCCGTGGTTGCCGCGCGTGGCCGTGATCACGCCGGCGCGCCGTTCCTCTTCACTGAGATTGCTGATCAGATTGATCCCGCCCCGGACCTTGAAGGAGCCGGTGGGGTTGTGGTTCTCGTGTTTGATGAAAGCCTCGAAGCCGGTTTCGGCGGAGAGCAGCGGGTAGTGGGTGAGCGGTGTTGGTTTGAGATGCCGGTATACGATCCGCCGGGCTTCGAGAACACCCCGTAATGAAACTGCGCCCGCTCCGCTCAACTCAACTCCTCACATGTTCTTCCAGTCGGGCCCTCCGCCCCCTTCGGGAGGCGTCCATCGAATCACCTGGTAAGGGTCCATGATGTCGCAGGTCTTGCAGTGGACGCAATTGGTGAAGTTGATTTGAAGCCGCTGGCTCCGCCCGCCATCCTCGGGGACCATCTCGTAGACATGCGCCGGACAAAAGTGCTGACATGGATTGCCGTATTCCCGGGTACAGCGGTTGCTGCACAAGTCGGGCTCGAGGATCTTCAGATGGCAGGGCTGGTCCACCTCGTGGGCGGTGTCGGAGAGGAAGAGGTCGCTCAGCTTGTCGAAGGTCAGTTCCCCGTCGAAGGCGACGGAATCGGGCCGCTCTCCATTTCCAAAGTACTTCGAGAGCATCTCCATGCGGGCGTGTCCAGGCTGAGTGGGGAAGGGATCGCGGATCCCGCGGCCCCCGCTGACGAACTGCAGCGCGGCGTGGAAAATCCCGGGAAGGACTCCCTTTTGGAAGGCTTGCCTGAAGTTCCGCACCTTTCTCAGCTCGTCGTGGGCCCAGCTGGCTTCGAATCGCTTCTGGTAACCGGCCAGCGTTTTGCTGGAAAAGTCGCCAGTCTGCAAGGCGTCGAGGATCGTCTCTGCCGCCATCATGCCGGATTTTATGGCGAGATGAATGCCCTTGAGCCGTTGGGCATTGAGGAATCCGGCGGAGTCTCCGACAAGCAGCACGCCATCTCCTTGCAACTCGGGCATCGAGTAGTAGCCGCCTTCGGGAATCGCCTTGGCGCCGTAGGAGACGGGCTTTCCCCCCTGGAGCATTTCGGCCACGAAGGGATGAGTCTTGAAGCGCTGCAGCAACTGGTGGCAGTCGAGGCTGGGGTTGCGGTAGTCGAGGCCGACGACGAAGCCCAGATCGACGAGGTTGTTCTCCATCGTGTAGATGAAGCCGCCCCCGAAGTCCTCCAGGCCGAGAGGGTGCCCCAAAGTGTGATAGACCAAGCCCGGCGCCGGCCCTGAAGGCACTTCCCAGATCTCCTTGACACCGATGGCGTAGAGCTGGTGCTGACTCTTCCGGTCGAGGCCCAAGCGCTGAAAGGCTTGGCGTGCCAACGTCCCGTGAACCCCTTCACCCAAAACCGTCACCTTGGCGAGAAGATCGATCCCCGGTTCGAAATTGGGTTTGGGCTGACCCTTCGAATCTCGGCCCTTGTCGCCGATGCGCACTCCCCCTACGGCTTGGCCCTCGAGTATCAGCTCGGTGGCGGGGAATTCGGGATAGATCTCGACTCCGTTCTCCTCGCACAGCTCGCCCATCCAACGCACCAGGCGGCCCAGCGAAGCCACATGGTAGCCATGGTTGTTGAGGGGAGGCGGGGTGAAACGGGAACGCAAAGCGCGTCCGGAAGTCAGCAGATAGAGTGCGTCGTCCCAGACCTCGCAGTCGTAAGGTGGACTGTGCTCCGGAAAGTCCTTGAGGAGCTCATCGAAGCCTTTGGGGTCGACGACTGCACCACTCAGAGTATGGGCGCCCAGCGTCTTGGCTTTCTCGATGACCATGATGGTCAGGTCTTCGAGCGCAGGGCCCGGCTTGTCCCCATCGCGGACTTGCTGGTTGTGCTTCTGCAGCAGTACGGAGAGATGCAGCGCCGCCGCCAGGTTGGCCGGTCCGGCGCCCACGAAAACGACATCCGCTTCGAGTTGCTCGCGGTCCACTTTGGTCCTTTGTCCTTTCGACATGGCAATTATATCCCTCAGGTAGATCCCTGCGTCGAACGCCCGTCGCGCCTGAAGTGATCCTGACTCTGGCCGATGAGAGGAAACAGAATCCACAGTGCTCGAGCCCAAATTCGGCGCCAGGGCGCGTAAAAGGGGGACGGATCATGATCAACTCGAAGGGCTTTTCATTGCTGGAACTCCTGATTGTGGCGGCGGTCGTTTCGGTGGTCGCGTCTTTGGCTGTCCCCAACTTCGTCCGTTCGCAGACCGCCACCAATGAAGGTTCCGCCATCAACTCAGTCCGCGTTCTGAGCACCGGCCAAGTGACGTATGCCATTACTCTAGGGGCGGGTTATTACGCCACTCTGGCGGAGCTGGCGAGCGCAGGCATCATCGACGACGCACTCGGAAGCGGCCTCAAGCACGAATACGTTTTCACCGTCAATCCCGGCGGAAACGAAGGCTTTACGATCACCGCCATGCCCAGTGTTCACGGGATAACAGGAGACCGCGCCTTCTACGCCGATGAGAGCCTTGTCATCCGCTATACGACCGACGGCACCTTGCCGAACTCGAATTCGCCTCCTGTGACGGGCGGACAGTAGGTTCTTCCTTTTGCTTCGCCCCCGAGAGCTCGCCCGCCGCTTTCGCCGCTGGCGCTCGCAGTGACGAGGCGGTCCCTGCAACCGGCCCCTCGGTGGTTCCCCGTAACGCGCCCAGCCTGATCAAACCAGCGAAGCGTCCCCAGGCGGAGACCATAGCGCCGGGCGTCCTGCCCGCGGCTGGAACCAGCAACCTCTTCCCCTGGGGCAATCCCGGTGGTCTCGGTTGAAGGACGGTCCGCGAGGGCCCGGCGCTGCTCGCTGCGTTCAGTTGGCGACATCGCGCGCCGCAATCTGCTAGTTTGCCAGGATGCTCTTCGAGGGGACAGTTGCCGCCGGCGATCTGCTCATCGCTTGCGCCCTCAACCCGGAGACTTCGGCCCTGGAAAGGCGTTTGGGAAAGGAGTACTCTTTTTTCACCACGGGGCTGGGGGTGCGGAGCTCGCGGAAAAACCTCCAAGAGCATCTCAATCGAAATCAGTACGGACTTCTGCTCTTCTCGGGAACCGCGGGGCAACTCGACCCGGCGCTTGAAATGGGCACGGTGGTCTGTCCCCGGCTATGGACCTTTCCAGGTTCGCGGCCGGTCTGCTGCGACCCCGACTTGTGGAACCGACTCGACGAGCGCTTCCAGTGGGAGCTGGGGCTGACGGTTCGGCGTCCGGTGCTTACGCGCAAGGGGCGCTTGCGGCTCTTCGAAGACTACGGGGCTTCGGTCTGTGACATGGAGAGTTTCGGCGCTTTGGAGCTGGCTCTGCAACTCGGTATTACTTGCCTTTCCATCAAAGTCGTTTCCGACACGGCGGAATCGGGAATCAGCGGTTTCTGGCGCGAGTTCGAAGCAAACATGGACCGTTTGGCGGAAGCACTCCGTTCGCTGGGGCTTTAGCGTCGTCGCGGGTCGATCGGATTCGGGGTCCGTGATGCAAGCGCTTTCCGTCGATATCGATCGAAATCGGGGTCGGGAATCGGGATGTTTCATCCTTCTCCGAGACCGCTTGTGGAGAGGACCAAAAAACCACGCCTCCGGTTGACTTTAGCGGCTCTTAAGGCGTATCTTGAGCTTGCGAAATGCACACCAGTCACGCCGAGATCACCCTCAGCATCAAGCCCAAGGCTCGCCTCGACGTCATCGACGTACGACAGCGCGTCTCCGAACAGGTGGGTGACTTCTTCAGTCAGTATCGCAGAGCGCTTTACTACTCCTATCACACCACGGCGGGCTTCATTGAGCAGAGTCTCTGCGAACGGTTTAGAAACTCACCCGAGGCCGTGCGTGGCTATGTCGAGTCTTACCAGCGGCTTTTCCCTCCCCGGGCCGATTATCACCACGATCAGCTCCACCGCCGCCACGAACTTAGCGAAGAGCAGCGCCAAGCCGAGCCCCTCAACGGAGACTCCCATCTGACCTTCATCGGCTCGGGTCTCGCCAACTGTGTGACCTACGAGAATCGTTCCGATTGCCCCGTGTACCTGATCGATCTGGACGGAATCTACCGCGAGGTCACGCGACAAAGGCGGACCACGATCGTCGGTTTCGACCGCGAGTCGTTGGCGGCGCAGGTCCAGCTGAAAGTGCCCGTCTCCAATCACCCGATCGACTCGATCAACCTCAAAGACGAACGGCTCGGGCTCTTCGATCAGTTACAGGAGTTGATCGATTATTTCGGTGTGGTCCGAGGCCGGGTGGACATCATGCTGGCACCCAGCGAAGAGCACGCCGGGGTGACCGTCAATGAGTACGAGACGCTCTTGATGAAGCACGACTTGGTCGAGGTGTTGCGCTATCCCTTCAGTTTCATGGCGGAAAAGGGCCGCCACATGCTTCGCGATCCCCGCGCCATCCCCGGAAAGGCGATCAACTACGCCAAGTACGACTTGGTGCGCTTCGTCAACGAGAGCCTCGACAAGTTCCGCCTCAGCGGTTCGGTCATCGAACGGCTGATCGACAAGTTCCTCGCGGTCCCCGCCGAACGCTTCCTGCGCATGAAGCGGCAAGTCAGCCTGCCCGTTTCCAACCCGGACGGAGACGGCTCGGGATCGATCGTCGAAGGCCTCTATCAGAGTCCCATCCTGGTGCAATGGCGCCGCGCCTCGGGCCAGGCGCGCCGGTTGGACGTCCGCTTGGTCCGCTTCGAGTGAAGGTGTTGCGGCCTTACAGGCTGCCTCGGGGGCTCCTGCCGAGTAAGCAATGACCCCGAAAGCAAAGCGCTCGACATCCGCCACAGGGCACGCGACACTCTCCATCCACCCACTCACTCCCGAACGCTGGAACGACCTTCTGAAACTGTTCGGACCTCGGGGCGCCTGCGGGGGGTGCTGGTGCATGCACTGGCGGCTCACCCGTCGCGAGTACGAGGCTGGTAAAGGAGCCGCCCACCGGGACGCGCTCCGCAGCCTGGTCGAATCGAGGTCCCTGCCGCCCGGGTTGCTCGCCTACCGGGACGGCCAAGCCGTGGGATGGTGCTCGATCGGTCCCCGCGCCGACTTTTCCACACTGGCGCGATCGAGGATTCTCAAGCCCGTCGACGACCTGCCGGTCTGGTCGCTGGTCTGCCTGTTTGTGGAGAAGACGCAGCGCCAAAACGGGGTGAGCCGCGCTCTGATCGACGGGGCGGCGAAGTTCGCCGCCGACCACGGCGCCGCGATCCTGGAGGCTTATCCCGTGGAACCCAAGAAGGACACAATGCCGGATGTTTTTGCGTTCACGGGGATCGCCTCCACCTTTCGGCGGGCGGGTTTTCAAGAGGTGGCGAGGCGTTCCGAAACCCGCCCCGTCATGCGCAAGGCTCTGTGATCTCTGTGCTCTCCGTGGTAACGACTTCGGCTAACTCTCCAACTCGACTCCAAGACCCTGCGCCACCCGGTTGACGTAGCCGAAATAGGCAACCACCTGACAGGCATCGTGAATGCCGCGGTCGTCGAAACCGGCGCCTTTGAGTGTGTCGATATCGGCCCGAGAGATGGCCGCCGGATCGTCGGTCAAGCGAATGGCGAACTTCAGAAGTGCGCGGTCCGCCTCGCTCACGTCGGCAGCCAGCGGGTTGCTCCCGGAGAGCGCCTCGACCAAATCCGAATCCCCTGTGATTCGACGGAGACCCGCTCCGTGGTGATGGAGTCAGTAGTGGCAGCCGTTGATCGATGAGACGACAACGGCCATCATCTCCCGCTGCCTCCGAGTCAACGGAGACTCGGCATGCATGACGGCGCGGTACAGCTCCAGATGGGCGCGCAGAACCGGCGGATTGATCCCGTGAATCCTCAAGATGTTGTCGGGGTCGAGCTCCCACTCGGGAACGGACACGTATTCGATGTAAGCCATGCCGGGCATTGTACTTTCGAACTCCAAAGTCGGCATTCCAACAGCTCCAGGAAACCTCCCTGCTTGACATTCGTCTACAAGCGTAGTAATTTTTCTACACGCGTAGAAAGGAAGGGTCGAAGTTGACGGCAAAAGCGGCGGTTCCCGAGTTGGGGCCCTTGGAATATCAGCTTCTCCGGATCCTCTGGAAATCGGCTCCGGCCACGGCCAGGGAGGTTTTGGAGGGGTATAATCGCAAGGCCCCGAAGAAGTTGAAGTACACGACGATTATGACTCTGCTGACCCGGATGGTGGAAAAGCGCGTGTTGGAGGTCGACCGCAGACGGCAGCCCTTCCAGTTCGAGCCGCGCGTCACTCGGGAGCAGATGCAACGCGATCGCGTCAACGAGTTCGTCAACCTCTTCTTCGAGGGACGCGCCGTCGACCTGGCGGTTCGCTTGGTGGAGGAGACGCCCTTGTCTCCGGAAGCTGTGCGGCGCCTGGAAGCCAGCCTGGAACGGCACAAAACGACGTCGGGGACAAGACAGAAACGGGGGGCAGGGCAATGACGCAGGACTTCGCCGCGGACCTTCTGATCCTCGCCGTCCGTATGCTGACCCACGGCACCGTGCTCTTCGTGCTGACCTGGCTGCTCTGCCTGACCGTTTTCGGAAATGCGCGCCCCGCAGTGAGGTGCCTGCTCTGGACGGTGGTCCTGATCAAGTTCCTCTTGCCACCGATTCTTCCCGGAGAGTTGTCTCTGAGCTCTTGGCTTTCCAGGATCAGTTTCTCATCCGCCGCGTCGGAAGCGGCCGCCACACTCGAGATGGTGACGGTCGATTCGGCGGCCCTGTCCGCGGTGAGCGCCGCCAGCGCCTCCACGAGTCTTCTGTTTTCCTGGCAGATGTACCTGCTGGCAGCGTACCTGCTGGTCGCCGCGGGGTTCGCCCTGCACTGGGTCTACCGATCGCTGCAGCTGGGCCGCCACCTGCGTTCGCTCCCCCTGGCCGGAGGCGGTCTTCGCCAAGAGGCCATGCGGCTGGCCGGGGATCTGCGAATCCGCCGGAGAGTCACCGTCCGGCTGGAAGAGAAGAGCGCGGGGGCGCCCTACGTCACGGGACTCTTCACACCCACCCTGGTGCTGCCCCGAGCTATCGTCGAAGAGCTGGAGCCTTCCACGAGGCGCGCCTTGATCCTGCACGAATTGGCCCACATTCGCCGCGGCGACTTGATGGTGCGCTGGGTGCAGAACCTGGGCCGCGTCCTTCTCTTCTTCTGGCCTCCCTTGTGGTGGGCTTGTCGGCGCATCGAGCGCTATTCGGAAATGGCTTGCGACGAGCTGGCGGTCAATCTTTCTCGGGTCCGACCCGAGGCCTACGCACGCTCGCTGCTGGAAATCGTTAAACGCATCACCTCGTCCCCCATGCCGGGCCAGCAATTGGCATTCGCGCAGCGGGGCGACCTGTTGGAGGAAAGATTCGAAATGATTTTGAAATCGAAGAAAACCCCTGCCCGGTTTTCCTGGGTGCTCGCGGTTTTGTTGGCTGGCTGGACCTTCTTCGCCATGGCCGGAGGCGCCTCGTCGCCTCAACAAGAAAAGCAGGTGAAGAAGGAGAAGGTCGTGGTGAAGAGCGGAGAGTCCGAACTCCCCGCCGAGTTGCTTCAGAAGTACCCGGAGGCGGATGCCAACGGCGACGGCGTGTTGACGGCCGCCGAGCTCAAGGAGCACCTGGGGGATGGAAAGTTCAGTTTCAAGATCATCCGGCGAGAGGGAGACCACGGCGGTGAAGGAGCAGGCGTCAGAGTGTTCTCCACCGGGCAATCGATCGAGGGTCTTCTGGAGCGGTTCCCCGAGGCGGATTCCAACGGCGACGGGAGCCTCGATCCGGAGGAACTTCGGAACTACATCAAACAGCATGAGGGTCCGCAGGCTGTCTTCATCGGCGAGGACCACGGGCGGGGCGGCAACGTTTTCATCGCCTCCGAAGGCAGGCTGCAAGAGGCCGACTTCGATCTTATTGTCGGCTCTTTGGACGAAATCCGCTCACTGCATCCTGAGGCCGACATCAACGGCGACGGCGAGCTGACCAGGGAGGAGCTGCAGGAGTGGGGCAGCGCCCATGCCCGAGAGCACGGGCGTTTCGCCGTCAAGATCGAGTCGGACGCGGGGGACGAGGAAACGGCTGACGTCTTCGTCTGGAAATTCGGCGAGGACGCCGATTGGACCAGCGACAGTGGCGAAAAGGTCGTCATCAAAGTCCGTAAGCATGAGGGAGAAGAGGGCGGCGAACACGCCGAGGTCAGGACCATCGTGGTCCAGCGTCACCAGGACGGCGAAGAGCTGACCGCCGAAGCGCTGCAGGGCCGAGGCAAGCGCCTGCTCGAGAAATACCCGGAAGCCGACCTCGACGGCGATGGGGAGCTGAGCAAGGACGAAGCCCAGGCGCTGGCGTCCAAGCTCCAAAAAGAAAAGCAAAAAAGCAAGGGCAAAAAGAAGAACCAGTAGAACACGTAGTTCCCGCTCAAGAACTTGGCGAGGCGGCGTCTTTGCTGATGCTGCCTCCCTCCTTTAACCCGCACTTTCAAATCGAACTCCGCCAGCCCCGCTGCTGCGAATCGGTTGACGATTCGCAACATTCCCGTCGGATATTCCTGCCGAGCGCCGCTGGGACAACGAGGGTGTGAAAAGAGCGGAATTCTCTTTACGGAAAGCAGTTTGTCTTGCTTTCCCCCCCGCTCAACAAGCTTCGAAAAAACGTTGAACCACAGCTGGATAACTGATATCGTGACAACCAACAGTTATCGCTACCAGCCGAGTCGCATGCAGCCTGACGGGCAGGCCGACTCAAGCGTGTGCGGCGTTTTTTCATTTCAATGGAGGCACCAATATGCCGGCAAAAACTGTGGGCGATCTGCCCACCTTCAGCCAACTTCCCAAGGAGCAGCGAGCGGACGTCGTTATTGTGGGGGCCGGCGTTGCCGGGCTCTACACGGCTTGGAAGATTCTCACCAAGAACCCGGAACTCAAAGTCGTGATCCTGGAACGGCTCGACCGCACCGGCGGCAGGCTCGACACCGATCTGATCCGCATCGGCAAATCGACGGTGAG
>JBFGHF010000058.1:0-11182 GCA_041578355.1 Acidobacteriota bacterium | reverse complement strand
TCCCCATTGATCGAAGATGTAAATGTAGGGGATCAACGTGGGAACCGCTTGGATTCCCTTCTCCGCCATCCGTTGAATGGCTTGGTCGGTTCGCGGCAGGGGATGCTCGATGCAATCGACCCCGGCCTCGATCGCCCAGTCGACGTAGAAAGTCTCGCAATCGCAGGTGACCTTGAGCCCCAGAGCATGGGCTTCGTCGACCGCCGCCCGTAGTTCTTGCTTGGAAAAGTGACTGGCGACCTTGATGACGTCGGCCCCCTTCTTGAACTGCTCGCGGACGGCTTCTCGCCAGTCGTCGGGACCCGAAGCCTCGCGAATGGCGCCCCAGGCTTCGGACCGCGGGGAGAGCCCCTCGGCGCCGTGCCCGCCTGTGCCGGTGATGAGTTGACCCGCGGCAAAGATTCGGGGGCCGGGAAGCCGATTGGCCGCCACCCATTCCTTGAGCCGGAACGGGGCATCGTTTGCCGACGCCGTGTCGCGGACGCTGGTGATGCCGCTCTCGATGTAGTAGCGGAGGCGTTCCACGGCACGCAGGGTGGCGTGGTGGGGATCGAGCGCGATATCGGCGGACAGACCCGGCTCCGTATAGGTCAAGTGGGTGTGAAGGTCGATGAGACCCGGTAATACGGTGGCTCCCCCCACATCGATGAGCCGGGCCTCCGGGGGCCAATCCGTGCTCTCCGGAGGCAGGACCTTGGCGATCCGGTTTCTCTCGATGGCCACCGTGGCGCCACGGGCGGCCGCTCCGGTGGCATCGAAGAGAAGTCCCCCGCGCAGCACGATCCATCCTTCCGGGCCGCCGGGCTCGGGTGGTGCGGGCACCCGTCGGGGGTCGTCACTCACCTTGGTGGTGGGGTCTAAAGCGCGTCGGCGGTCCTCGGGTTTTTGGGCCACCAGGGTTGTGGCGAGAAGAGCCAGGATGAAAGCGGTTTGGATTCGACCGATCATGCGGGGATGGTAATGGATGAGGTTCGATATTGGAATTCGGAACGGATCCAGGAGGAACCTTTCCCGATCGCGTCAACTTGCCAAGAACCGCGTGCCGGATACCCTTGCCTCGATCCGAGCTTCATTCGACGGCGTTCCGAAGATTCACCGGCAGGGCGCCCCTGCCACGGACTTTGATCGAGGCGAGTCCCAGCCAATCGGCCAGGGTGCGGAGCTCCGAGGCGAGCGAGGCGGCGACGGCCCCGGCGTCCGCCTCCGGTTCCAGGTGAGCCGACTGCACGAGCAGCCGCGAGGCCTTGCGGTCGGCCTTGAGATCGACGCGGGCCACCAGACGGTCCCCTGACAGGAAGGGGAGGACGTAGTACCCCCATTTGCGTTTGGGGGCGGGAACGAAGATTTCTATTCGATACTCGAACCCGAACAGCCTGGCCACCCGGGGGCGGAACCAGATCAGAGGATCGAAGGGTGATATCAGAGCGCGCGCCCTAATGCGCCGCGGTTGTCTGGCTTGGCCGTGAAGATAGGCAACCTCCTTCCAGCCTTCCACGCGAACTCTCATCAGCTTTCCGTCTTCGACGAGTTCGGCTATGCGGGGACGGGCTTCCTTGACGGACATCCGGAAGTAGTCGGCCAGATCCGCCGCGGTGGCGACTCCGTGCCCCCGCGCGGCTTGAAGCAAGAGTTCCCGCTGCGACTCCAAACGGCTCACCTCTCGCGAATAGAAGTCCGGAGGTATGATGCGCTCCGCCAGGTCGTAGACCCGTTGAAAGTTCTCCTTGCGGTAAGCCGCGGCCAGGCGCCCGAATCCGAAATGGGCCTCCAGGACTTGGCGGCGCTGGGCGAGTCGCCATCCCCACTGGTCGGACATGTGACGCGCCTTCGCCCCCGGCTCGGGGAGATCGTCGGCGCTGAGCGGCCCGCGGCTCTTGACTTCTGCCAGGACCCGTTCGACGTATTCGGAGAACTCCTCGAGAAATTTCTCGAACCCCCAGGGCCGGACGCGGTGGTCTTCCCGCCGATGACGCAGCAGCGGCCAGGTCGACATGGGCACGACGGAAGCCTCGTGGGCCCATTGTTCGGTGAACTCGCGGCGGCGGTAGAGGAGCTCGTCCAGCCGCGAGCGGTCGTAAGGTCCCAGCCGGGAGAAAAGGACGAAGTAGTGGGCCGGGACAAGGACGTTGACGTAATCGAGTTGGAGAATGCCCAACTGGAGGAGCACACGGCGGATGTGGCGGACGTCGATCCGGCCCCCGGGGCGGGGGCGGTCGAAACCTTGGGCGGCGAGTGCGATGCGCCGGGCCTGCGACAGGGAAAGCATCGGGCAGAATTAGACAATGTCGAGTTTCGGATGTCGAGTTTCGAATCGAGGGGCTGAAACGAAAGCTGATTTCTGCAGCCTCGCCCAATCAGGCGAATACATTGAAGAGCGGTTCGAGCATGCTGATGATCCAATCCAGCGTGCCGGGAAAGCGGGTGGCGACGAGGCCGGCGCCGGGTACGCCCAGGAAAATGAAGAGGCGAGCCAGACGCTCCCACTCCCACAAGCCGCCGGACTTCTGACGGATCGACAAGAGGGCCGGAGCGCGACCGATCTGCACGTTGACGAATAGCGCCGCCAACGCACTGGGCACGATCAGAATCGCCATGTAGAGAGCCAAGACCCTGTCGGGTTCGAAGGGATAGGTGAGAACGGCGAACATGATCAGCACCGGCGCTCCGGCGGCGAAGAGCATCAGTGTTCTGGTCTGACCGATGACCCTGTCGACGACGCTCTGGGCTTGGCGAAGCTTTTCCACGGCCGCCACATCTCGTTTTGACGGCTCCTGGGGCAGAGACTTTCACAAGTCCTCCTGTTGCGGGGCATTCAGCCAAAGCTCCACGACTTGGCGAAACTCGGAGAAGGACCGGACTTGGCGGTAGCCCGCCTCGGCGGCAAGAATGACCGCGATGACCAGGAGGATGCTGATCCCGAAATCGAAGAAATCGAAGCGAAGCCAGGGCTCTTCGATGCCCCGTACCAGCCGCGGCGTGCTCCAGTTCCCGTAATCGTCGAAGTAGAAGATCAGATAGAGGGACGGCACGACGAGCACCGAGGCAAGCAGCAAAAGGAACTTCCCCTCCAGCAAACGCTCCACGCTGGGGCGCACCCGACTGCGAGTCTCGACGAGCTCTATCAGGGCCGGAGAGGGTGCCTCCCCGATGTCCTCCTTGATTGATGAAAACGATTTGCAGCGCAAGGCGCCCGCCAAGACCCAGAGCAAAAGGACACCGATCAACAGGAGCGCGGGCAAGGTCGGAGAAACTCCCGAGGAGAGCTCGAGAGAGCGCTCGGAGGGGTTGAATGCAAGGGCGAAGCTGAAGACGTAGAAAACAACCAGCAGCAAGACGATCAGCAGAGCGTAGGCTGCGCTCTTGAGAGCGTGGCTCTTCTTCCATTCCCTGATCGTGAAGTAAAGGTCGAACTCGCGGGCCAGGAAGGAATCGAGGGGATCGGGGAGCAAGGCCACCACGGAAAGGTGGTTCCCCGTGGTTTCCTGGAAGGAGGTCAGTCTTCGCTCGAGCTCCTGGTGGAGGGCGGTCGTCCCCTGCGGAACGTCATCTGCTCGCTGCCCCAGAGCCTGCCATCCCGAGAGGGTCGCCAAGACCCACCAAGTCAGGATCAAGTATCTTTTCGGTGAAGAAATCAAGCTCCAGCCCTCTTGTTTCGAAATGAAGAAGATCGGGGATCTCCTTCTTCTATAATGAATCCGCTCGAAAACGGAAAGGCCACCGAGGCAACACGTTCGGGGGATCCCCACTTACAGTATCAGTGACATTGATGGAGGTTTCATTACATTGTCCACCCGAAAGAGCGATGTGAATCGATGGGCGTCGAGCCGTCAGCCCTATCGCCGCCCGGGGTGATCGAATATCATGAGCCGGCGCCAGGACCGGAAAAATGCGGCAAGGAAACGAGACCGTTCCCCCCGCCGACGATTCGAAGTCGGGGGAAGAAAACCAAGCCGACCGTTCGGATCGCGGGACCGTCCGCTCCCTCGGGATGAGGCGGCAGCTCGAGGTTTACCGGGGACGATTCTTCTTGCGCAGGCCGCTGCAGCCGGTCTCTTTGGAGGAACTCCAGCGGAAAGCGAAACAGATTCTGTCCCGCGATGCTTATGACTATTTGGCCGGAGGCGCCGGGTCGGAGGACACGATGCGGGCCAACCGCGAGGCCTTTCGGCGCCGCCCCATCGTTCCTCGCGTTCTGCGCGATATCGAGAACCGTGATTTGACCTGCGAAGTGCTGGGGACTCGGCTGCCCGCCCCCTTCCTGCTGGCGCCCATCGGCGTTCTGGGTATCCTGCACAAGCAGGGGGACCTTGCTGTAGCGCGTGCGGCGGCATCGCTGGATGTGCCCATGGTCTGCAGCACGGTCTCCTCCTACGCGCTCGAAGAGGTGGCGGAAGCGATGGGCGACTCGCCTCGCTGGTTTCAGCTTTATTGGGGAACCGACGACGAGTTCACAGCGAGTCTGCTGCGACGGGCCGAAAGAGCGGGTTACAGCGCCATCGTCGTCACGCTCGATACAAAGCTTCTGGCTTGGCGCGAGCGCGACATTCAAAACGCCTATCTCCCCTTCGTCTGGGGCAAGGGGCTGGCCAACTATTTCAGCGACCCTCTGTTCATCAAGGCTTTGCCGGGGCCTCCCCGGAGACACCGGAGAGCCGCGGTCGAGCACTTCGCCCGTATTTTCTCCAAAACTTCGCTGAACTGGGACGATCTCGGTTTCTTGCGGGAGCATACACGGCTTCCGGTGGTGCTGAAAGGCATTCTCAGCGCCGATGACGCCCGCAAGGCGGTGGATCACGGGGCCGACGCCCTGGTGGTCTCGAATCACGGCGGGCGGCAGATGGACGGGGCCATCGCCGCGCTGGACGCTCTTCCAGGAGTCGTGGAAGCCGTCGGCGGGAGGATTCCGGTGCTCTTCGACAGCGGAGTCCGGCGCGGGTCGGATCTGTTCAAGGCGGTCGCCCTGGGGGCGCGCGCCGTCCTGCTGGGACGCCCCTACGCTTTCGGGCTCGCGGTGCGGGGCGAGGCGGGAGTGCGCGATGTCTTGGGCAACTTCATGGCCGACGTGGACCTGACGCTGGGGTTGGCTGGGTGCCGGAGCTTTGCCGAAGTAAGGAAGGAGTGCTTGGTGCTCGGTCCTTGACTCTGCGTCCTCTGCGACCCCCTCCGCGTTCTCTGCGTGAACCCTAACTGACAAGCCAACCCTTTCGAGTGGCACGGAATTCGCCCGCTTGCACAAAGCCAGAAGACCAACCGCAGAGGACGCGGAGACCGCGGAGTTCACGCAGAGGCTGGACGAGGGGCGAGCAGGGAGGAGCTTACAGGTTCTCCTCGATGAATCGCGTCATCAGTTTGCGCAGGTGGTAGAGCTGGGCGGGATCGCGGACTCCGTGCCTCGACTTGGGGTAGAACATGACTTCGAAGTCCTTGCCCGCTTTTTGCAGTTCGTAGGCCAACCGCACCGAGTTCTGCAAGTGGACGTTGTCGTCGATGGTCCCGTGCAGGAGCAGCATTTTGCCGTGCAGGTTCTCCGCCGCCTCCAGGACCGAGCTTTTGGAGTAGCCTTCCGGGTTGTTCTGAGGAGTGCCCATGTAGCGTTCCGTGTAGACGGAGTCGTAGAGACTCCAGTCGGTGACGGGAGCGCCCACGATCCCGAGCTTGAAGCGCTTGCTGTGGGTCAGGGCGTAACCGGTCATGTAGCCGCCGAAGCTCCAGCCCCAAAGCCCGATACGGGATGAGTCCACCCAGGCGTTTCCGGTCAGCCAGTCGAGGCCGTCCTCCAGGTCGCGCAACTCCAATTCGCCGAAGTTTCGGTGGAGTGGCCATGCCGACCGGGCGCCTTTTCCGCTGGCCGTGCGGTTGTCGCACATCCAGATCAAATAACCTTTTTGCGCCAGCATTTGATGCCAGAGGTAGGTCGTCCCTCCCCAGGCATTTCGCACCACGGGGGCGTGAGGCCCGCTGTAGGCGTACGACATCACGGGATACTTCTTGCTCGGGTCGAAGTCCGGAGGCTTGATCAAAATCGCTTCCATCAGGAACCCGTCCCGGGTCGGGACCTGGTGATGTTCGGGCGTGCTCAGATTGTACTCGGCCAGTTTTTCGGCCGGGTTGGCGTCGATGACGCGCACTTCCGCTCCCTGCGAATCGTGGAGCCGGGTCTGGATCGGCGTGGTGAAGTTGCTCCAACTGTCGACATAGAGCGTGAGCTGATCGTTGAAGCGGGCGACGTGGGAGCCCTCGCGGCGACTGAGGCGCTGCAGCCCGGATCCGTCCAAGCCGACCCGGTAGACGTCCCAACTGATGGGGCTGTGGTGGGTTCCCGAAAGGTAGACGAATCCAGTTTCTGGGTCGTGGCCGTGGACGCGGCGCACTTCCCATTCCCCCGAGGTCAACCGGTTGCGGAGTTGCCCGTCGGCCGAGTAATGGTAGAGGTGGCTCCAACCGTCCCTCTCGCTGCGCCAAAGGAAGCTTCCGTCGGGAAGCCAGAGGGGGTCGTCGAGACGGTTGACCCAAGCGGGACTGGTCTCGCGGAAAAGCGTTTTCGTCTTTCCGTTTGCGGGAGAGGCCATGTTCAAGTCGAGCCAGGTCTGTTCACGGTTCTGCGCCTGGAAGACAACCTGGCGGCTGTCGGGAGTCCAGTCGACTCTCACGATCAGCAGATCGTCGAGATCGTATTTGCCCAGATCCACGTTGCGGTTCTTCCCTCCGCCCGCGCCGATCACGGCCAGTGCCGCGACCGGATTGGGGTCCCCGGCCTTGGGGTAACGGGTCACTTCCGTGGTGAGGTGGGTCGGCAGGTGATCGATCACCGTAAACGACGGGACACGGGTCTCCTGGAGTTTCAGGTAGGCGATCTTCTGGGAATCGGGGCTCCACCAATAGCCTTTGAAGCGTCCGCGCCCGTAGATCTCCTCTTGATACACCCAGTCGAGAATGCCGTTGTAAGTGTTTTCGCCGCCGCCGCGGGTCAGCCTCTTTTCGCGCCCCGAGTCCACCGACAATGTAAAGAGGTCGCGTCGCCGCACGAAGGCAACCCGGCGGCCGTCGGGGCTGAAGGTCGCTTCTTCTTCCTTGACTTGGGGTGAAGTGGTCAATCGCTTCGCCAGATCCGACTCGAAGTCGTAGTGAAAGAGGTCGTTGCCGTACTCGATCAGAAGGCTCTTTTCGTCGGGGCTGGAAGTGATCTCCCCTTCTTTGGCCAGCTTGCCGGCCTCTTCCGGGGTCAGGCCGCCCAAACGCTCGAAAGCCGCCGTGAGCCGATCTCGGTCGTACAGCGGTTGGCTTTGACCGCTGCGCGCATCGACCTTGACAAGCTGCCGTCCCTCGCGGACATCGCCCTTCGATTCGATATAGTGACGCCCGTCTTTCAGCCAACCCACGATGCGCGGCGGCGAGCCGTCGAAATCGACCTTCTTTTCGGGGTGGTAGAGAACATCGAGAGTGAGCGATTTTTGATTGGCCCGCGAAGCGGTTGCAGCGGCGAGCACAGCCAGCACCACGAGTGGAAGCATTTTTCGAATCATCGCGGCTCATGATACCTCAGCGCTCCAGTCCCTGGTCCTCCGCCTTCGCTTCAACGTTTCGGAAATGCACTAAAGCGGCGGAAAAGACCGAGAGCGAGAAGAGATCTGCGCTGAAAGGCTGTGGAACCCGGCCCGGGTCAGCGGACGCGCTGCAAGTGCCCGGCGCCGCGGAACCCTTGACTTCCCGAGTCCTTTGCGAGAAAAACCACAACCGTGAACTACGGCTTCGTCATCGACAATCGCAAGTGCATCGGCTGCCATGCCTGCACCGTGGCATGCAAATCCGAGCACGACATTCCCATCGGGGTGAACCGAACTCACGTCAAGTATGTGGAAAAGGGGAAGTTTCCGCACACGCGCCGCACCTTCACGGTGACTCGCTGCAACCACTGCGCGGATGCCCCCTGTACCGAGATCTGCCCCACCTCCGCCCTTTTCACGCGAGGCGACGGCATCGTCGATTTCGATTCGCAACGCTGCATCGCCTGCAAGTCGTGCATGCAGGCGTGCCCCTACGACGCCCTCTACATCGACCCGGCCACTCGGACCGCGGCCAAGTGCAACTACTGTGCACACCGCATCGAAGGAGGCTACGAGCCGGCCTGCGTGATCGTGTGTCCGGTGGAAGCGATCATATCGGGCGATCTCGACGACGCGGCCTCGCCCATCTCTCAGTTGGTGGCCCGCGAAGAAGTCACGGTCCGCAAACCTGAGAAGGGGACAGCGCCCAAGCTCTATTACATCGACGGCGACCACAGCGCACTCGATCCGACGGAAAACGACCCGCTGGCCGCCTATTTCACGACCGATCAGGCAACCGGGGTGGGACATTTCGCCGAATACGTGGAAGATCGTCTATCCCGGGCGGCCCGCGAGGATATTTTTCAGCCTTTCGAGGAAGCCTCAGCGGGGTCTCCGGGCGGAGTTCAACTGGCCGGGGCCATCTCTATTTCGCAACGCGCCGTGGACGATGTCCGCCGCGAGATCGAATCGGATGGCCGGGGCAGCCGCAGAGTTTACGACTCGCCCCACAAAGGCGTCCTCTGGGGCTGGAAGGTGGCCGCCTACATCTGGACCAAGGCGATATCGGCCGGGATACTTCTGGTGTCGCTGCTGGCCGGACTGATGATCGAGCAACCGAGCACCGCGCAGGAATCGGGCGGCTTGGCGACCGCGCTGGTCTTTCTAGCTCTGACCATGGCCCTGCTCGTCCTGGATCTGGATCAGCCGAAACGGTTTCTCTACGTCTTGCTGCGCCCCAATTGGCGCTCCTGGCTGGTTCGCGGCGGATACATTCTGGCCGGTTACGGTCTCTGCCTGTCGCTCCTGTTGTTGGGCCTTTTGGCGGGAGCATCCTCCTGGATGACGCCGCTGCGCTGGGCGGCTTTCGTTCTGGCTCTGCTCGGCGCCGTCTACACGGCCTTTCTCTTCGCCCAGGCAAAGGGGCGTGATTTTTGGCAATCGCCCCTTTCTCCGTTGCGCATGCTCAATCAAGCGCTGATGGCCGGGACCGCGGTCTGGATCCTGATCCGGCCCGAGGCAGTGACCCAGCTGGGGCGGCTCTTGATCTGGCTCATCATCGCCAACCTGACGCTGCTGCTGCTCGAGGCTTTCACGCCGCATTCTTCGGCTGACGCCCAGGCTGCGGCTCGCATCATGACACGGGGCAAGTATCGAAGCGTGTTTCTGGCCGGGATTCTGGTCGGTTCGCTGCTGCCCCTGGCGATTCTCGCCCTGGGTGGTGGGGGCATACTGGGGCTGAGCGGCGCGGTGTTGGTCCTGGCCGGAATCTACCTGACCGAACACGCCTGGGTACACGCACCGCAGATGGTTCCCCTGGCCTGAAGGAATAGCGATGAAATCATGGATTGAACGAGTTGCCGAGGCCGCCCGGATCATCCCCAGACTGGAGGGCCCTCCCGCGCAAGCGACACGAAGCGAGCCCGCCGACCTTCGCAAATATCCCACACCCGATCAGTGGGACGATTTCGTGGAACTCGATGCACAATCCTGGCCGAGACGGCTCGAGCGCCGCTATACGATCGTGCCCACCACCTGCTTCAATTGTGAATCGGCTTGCGGGCTGCTGGCCTACATCGACAAGGAAACCGACCAGGTACGCAAGTTCGAAGGCAACCCGCAACACCCGGCATCCCGGGGGCGGACCTGCGCCAAGGGACCCGCCACCATCAACCAGATCAGGGACCCGGAAAGGATCCTCTACCCTCTGAAGCGGGCCGGGGAGCGAGGAGAGGGCCGTTGGCAGCGGATCACCTGGGAGCAGGCTCTGCAGGAAATCTCTGCTCTCATCCGGAGGGCGCTTCAGGCGGGACGCCGCGACAAGGTGGTCTACCACGTGGGCCGCCCGGGCCACGAGGGATATGCCGAAAGGGTCCTCAAGGCCTGGGGCGTCGACGGGCACAATTCCCACACCAACATCTGTTCGGCCGGGGCTCGCACCGGTTACAGCCTCTGGCACAAGGCCGACCGGCCTTCTCCCGATCATGCCCACGCCCGGACCATCCTGCTTTTGAGTTCCCATCTCGAAACCGGACATTACTTCAATCCTCACGCCCAAAGGATCGTCGAAGGACTGATGGACGGGGCCAAACTGATCGTCATGGACCCGAGGCTCTCCAACACGGCTTCCATCGCCGATCTCTGGCTGCCGACCTATCCCGGCAGCGAGGCGGCGGTGCTGCTGGCCATGGGTCGCATTCTGATTGAAGAGGGCTGCATAGACCGCGACTATCTTCATGATTGGGTCAACTGGCGGGAGTACTTGCGGGCTCGGCATCCGGACGACCCGCTGGAATTCGAAGTCTTTCTCGAGCGGGTTCTCGGCGAATACGCTGACTTTACGCCCGAGTTCGCCGAGCAGGAGTCCGGCGTGGCGGCCTCAAGCATCGTCCAAGCGGCCCGCTGGGTCGGCGATGCAGGTCATCGATTCGCCTCGCACGTCTGGCGTTCGGCGGCAATCGGAAACCTGGGGGGTTGGCAAGTAGCCCGCAGCCTTCACCTGCTCAGCGTCCTCACCGGTGCGGTGGGCACCCGCGGCGGCACCTCTCCCAACAGCTGGAACAAGTTCGCTCCGCCGCTTTTCGACGAGCCTCCGGGCCCACCCGTCTGGAACGAACTTCACTTCCCGCCCGAATACACTCTTTGCCATTACGAGATGAGCCAGATCCTGCCCCACCTCATCAAGGACGGGCGGGGCTCGATCGAGGTCTATTTCACACGCGTCTTCAACCCCGTCTGGACCTACCCCGACGGCTTTTCCTGGATCGAGATGCTGCTCGACCGAAAAGCCATCGGGTGTCATGTGGCACTGACCCCCACTTGGAACGAAACTGCTTATTTCGCCGACTACGTCCTGCCCATGGGACACGCTTCCGAACGGCATGACCTGAATTCCTACGAGACTCATTCGGGGACCTGGATCGCCTTCCGACAACCGGTGAGACGTGAAAGGGCCCGGCGCGAGGGACGCCAGTTCCGCTACACCTGGGAGGTCAACCCGGGGGAGGTTTGGGAGGAGGACGAGTTCTGGATCGAACTCTCGTGGAGAATCGACCGCCGGGGCGACCTGGCGATCCGCGAGCATGTCACCAGCCCCTACCGACCGGGCGAGAAGATCACCGTCGAAGAGTACTACCGCT
>JBFGHF010000057.1:0-11201 GCA_041578355.1 Acidobacteriota bacterium | reverse complement strand
GTGCTGCACGGTGACGGCCATACTGGCGCCGGCGTCATTGTCGCGATAATCGACAGCGGGACCGTCAACCGGCCAGGCCACGCCCTTACCGGTAAGGTCATCGGCGGCGAGAACTTCGTCCCCGGCGGCGCAGAGCCGTCGGCAACCAGTAGCCTGAATACCTCCCACGGTACCTGGGTGGGCTGCATGATCGCCGCCGACGCGGCCTATCTGTTCTCCGACTTAGGGAGGTTGGCCCCGTCGCTGAAAATCCACGCGCCGGACAGCATCATTCCATGCGATGGGATTCTCTGCCCGTTTGGTCTCAACATTGTTCCCATGGTGGGTGCCGCGCCGGATGCAAGCATCTACGCACTCAAGATCTTTTCGGCGTCCGGGGGTGGCTCTCCGACTTCCCGGGTGGTCGCGGCAATGGACCGGGCCATCACCCTTCGACGCAATTTCGACAGCGGAATCCCGTCAGTGCCGGTCGCGGGCACCGGCACCGAGTCCGACCCCTTCGTCTACGACTCGCTGAACATCCAGGTGGTGAACATGAGCCTGGGCGGCGCGACCCTTTTCGCCGGTCACGAAATCGATGAAGAATTGACTCAGGCGATGCTTGACGCCGACATCACTCTGGTCAACTCGGCCGGCAACGACGGTCACGCTGCGATCACAGGCGGCGGCGCCGGAACCGGCAGAGGGACCTTGACCTCAGGGGCGGCCAGTACGGTGACTCACGAGCGGGTTCTGAGAGACGTGCAGTTCGGCGTCGGTATCGGCGCCTTCTACCGGCCGGCCGACCACCATCAGATGGCGACCTTCAGCTCGCGCGGACCGAGTGCAGACGGGCGTGTGAGCACCAACGTCGTGGCCAACGGGTTCGCCAGCTTCGCTCACGGAGTGGGAGGCTGCTGCTCCTTAGTGAACGGGACCTCCTTCTCCTCACCCACAGTCGCTGGGGCGGCGGCCCTGCTGCGCGAGGCCGCGCCTTCAGCCAGCGCAATCGAGGTGCGCAACGCCTTGATCGAGGCAGCCGATCCCAACCTGCTGGGCGACAACTCAGCCGCAATCGATCAGGGGGCCGGTTTCATCGACCTTCCAGCCGCGCTCGCGTTGCTCGAGAGCGGAGGCGTATCCACCGGCCTGGACAAGGGACCGGAGAGCGCATCGGTTTCGGGCAACATCGCCTCGCTGGGTTTGCAGACGATCAATCTGGGCGACGGCTCTTCGTATTCGACCCGGGTGGAAGACCTGATGCCGGGTCAAGTGGCTCATCTCTTCGTTCGAAGCAGCGGCAACACCGATCGCCTCACCGTCAAGCTTCTTAACATCGAACCCGAGCTGCCTCCCGCAGATCAGAACATCTTCTTTGGGGACGATATCTTTCTCGAGATCGTAGACGCTCCGACTTCTTTCGATCTGCTTCGGGCTCGGGCTTTTGTCACCGGCGACCAGACATTTCAGATAAACAATCCGCAGAGCGGCCTGGTCCGCATCGCTGTGATGGGCGACTGGACCAACGCCGGCCGCATCTCGGCCGACGTTGTGATCGAGAGGGAAGGCTCCGCGCCGGGACCCAAGACCGCCGGTGGTCGGGTGGGACAGAGTCAACTCGCCGAGCTGACGGTCAAGGTGCCGTCCGGCACATCTCAGGTTGTGTTCGAGCTCTCCTGGACCAACGACTGGGGGGCCTACCCCACCGACGACGTGGACATGATCCTGTTCTCCCCGAGCGGCGGAGTTGTCTTTGGCGGAGCTACCTTGAACAGCCCGGAGAGGGTGGTGATCAACTCTCCGGAGACCGGAACCTGGACGGTCTTCGTTGACGGCTTCACCGTCCAAAAGGTGCACGGGGGTAAGTCGAGTCATTGGGCGCTACGAGTAACCGCCGACGGAAAGCGCTTGAAGTAGGGGAGAGTCCGCGCAGCAGCAACCCCCCAAAAATGGGCCGCGGTGAGCGTGGCCCATTTTTGCGGATCGACTTGCCCTCGTAGACCGGGGCTGATGAGAGACTCAGCAAACTGGCGGGCTGGTCATCCAAGAACACAGGCGGGCCTGCCGGCCGCCTGTCAAAGGTAATTCTGGTGGAGCTGATGGGATTCGAACCCACGACCCCCTGAATGCCATTCAGGTACTCTTCCAGCTGAGCTACAGCCCCACCCTGGAGAGATGGACCGCGCCATGAGGACACCGTCCGGAACGGATATTCTACAAAGTAACCTGCGGTTGAGTCCAGTTTCCTGAGTCTGCAACGTCCGCGCGCATCTGCTTCGATTGGGGACACGGAGCGGGAGCGACAGCCAGTGGTAAGCCGGAAATCCACTACCCGTTCATCCAACGATCCGCAATCCGGCCGCGGCGAAGTGATGGTCAAACGTGAAAGCGACGGTCAGCCTGTGACGTTTCATGATGGCAAAGCTGGTGGCGTCGACGGCCGAGAGTTTGTGAAGATCTCGGCGTTGGAAGAAAGGCCAGGCGTTTTCCAGGTCGATGCTCCTGCAGTTCAGAATCCTCAGGTTCTCGAGTCCGCAACCCGCAGGTCGTCGATTTCATCAATCACGAGTGGTGGGGCTCGGGGCAGGTGAGGACTCGCAGCGCTGCGCCTATGAGTGCGTGTTGCCCGAATCGCGAAATGCCGATTGCTCAGCTCAAGCAAGACAGACGAAGCCGCGTTGGTGAGTAGGCTGACAAGATTGGCAGCAGGCGTCTTGTCTTCGTTCTCAACGAACGAAGCTCTGTCAGGGTCGGCAGCCTCTGCATTCAGGTACTACGCTCGTGAGAGCGCCGGAAGATCGGCGATCGAATCCGTTGTTTTGGGCCCGAAGCTCTTTCGCGCACAGTTTTCGATCCCGGCAGGGAGAAGTATCATCGAAGCGCCGATGAGACTCCTACTCGAAGATCAGTCCGTCTCGGTCGAGGCGGCCCAAACCGTGGCCCGCGAACTCTACGGGATCGAGGCGAGGGCGAGGGCGCTGCCCGGCGAATTCGACGCCAACTTCCGGCTCGACGCCGAAGACGGAGAGCGCTTCGTTCTCAAGATCATGGCACCGAATCGACCGCGCGACCTGGTCGACCTGCAGGTGGCGGCGCTCGATCACCTCGCCGGGCACGACCTGAACACGCCTCGGGTTTTCCCCGGCAGGGACGGCCGGAAGATCCAGCAAATCGATGGTCCGCGCCGGAGCAACCGCTGGGTATGGATGCTGCGTTGGGTGCCGGGGCGAATCCTGGCCGACGTCCCTCGCCACCAGCCGGAGCTGTTGGAGAGCCTGGGGCGCTATCTGGGTCGCCTCGACCGGGCGCTGGAGAGTTTTCGGCACCCGGCGGCGCAGCGTGAGTTCCGCTGGGACCTTTCGCGGGCGGATTGGATCGCCCAACACCTGGACCATCTCGCCAGTCGAAAAGAGCGCGATCTGGTCGAGAGAGCCTTGGAGCTGTTCGGCGCCGCCAAGCTCCGATCAGACAGCCTTGCGCGCAGCGCGATTCACGGCGACGCCAACGATCACAACGTCTTGGTGGACGCCCGCGCAGACTCGGAACCGAAAGTGGTTTCGGTGATCGACTACGGGGACCTGCACCGGGGACTGCAAGTCGCAGAGCTGGCGGTGGCCATCACCTACGCGATTCTCGACAAGGCGAAGCCGCTGCCGGCCGCCGGCCGCGTGGCGGCCGGGTATCATTCGGCGCGCCGGCTGAGCGAGGAGGAACTCGCAGTGCTCTTCCCCCTGATCTGTGGGCGCCTGGCCGTGAGCGTGGTCAACAGCGCCCGCCGCAAGAAAGCCGAGCCCGACAATCCTTATCTGGTGGTCAGCGAGCGGCCCGCCTGGGCGACGCTGGAAAAGTTGCTTTCCCTGCCCCCGCGGCTGGCCCACTTTTCCCTGCGACACTCCGCGGGGTTCGAGGCGGACCCTGCTCACACGGCAATCGTGGACTGGATCAAAAACCGGCAGAGTTTCGCTCCGGTGCTGGGGGCTCTCGATCACACCCGATGCGAGGCTTTCGATCTGAGCGTGGGGAGCCGGTTGCTGGGAGCCGATCCGAACAGGCGGCGGACCGAGGTGCTGACGGAACTGCTCCGGGCCAAGCTCGAAGAGAAGAGCGTCCGAGTCGGCGTCGGGAGATACGACGAGGCCCGGCTGCTCTACGATGCACCTTTCTTCGGAGACTCGGACAACCCGCTGGCAGAAAGGAGGACGATCCACCTGGGGATGGACCTCTTCGCCGAGCCGGGCACTCCGGTGTTCGCGCCCCTGGCCGGAACGGTCCACACGGTGGCGCGCAACGACCGGCGCGGGGATTACGGGCCGCTGGTGATCCTGGAGCACCAGGCGGAACAGGACCTGGTTTTCTATACACTCTACGGGCATTTGGACGGCGCAGGGATTTCACCGCCGAGGCCGCCGAACCGCCAAGGCACGCGGAGTCGTCTTTCGTCTTCCGTGCTCCGTCCTCCGTCGTCCGTTGACCCGGGCTTTGAGAATCACGAGCAGGCATGTTCGTGGCGCGTGGGCCAGCACGTCGAAGCCGGCGAGCGGATCGGGGCGATCGGGGCGCCGCCAGAGAACGGCGACTGGCCGCCTCATCTGCATTTTCAGATCATCACCGACCTGATGGAGCTGGGGGCCGACTTCCCGGGGGTGGCGCCGGCCAGCCAACGCGAGGTTTGGAAGAGCCTCTCGCCCGACCCCAATCTGATCTTGAGGATTCCAACAGATCGCTTCCCGGGGGAGGATGAAAACCGCGACGCCACTCTCCAAAGGCGACGAGAACGCCTGGGTCCGAACCTTCGACTCTCCTACCGGCTGCCGCTCAAGATCGTGGCGGGCTGGAAACAGTACCTCTACGACGAAACGGCGCGCCGCTATCTCGACGCCTACAACAATGTCCCCCACGTCGGCCACAGCCATCCTCGAGTCGTGGAAGCCGTGCGCGAGCAAATCGCGCTCCTCAACAGCAACACGCGATACCTGCACGATCTACCCATCCGCTACGCCGACCGTCTGCGCCAGAAGCTGCCCGAACCGTTGCAGGTTTTCTATTTCGTCAACTCCGGCAGCGAAGCCAACGAATTGGCGCTGCGGCTGGCCTGGACGTTCACCGGCCGCAGGGAGATCATCGTGTTGGAGGACGCCTACCACGGGCACACTTCGGGGCTGGTCGAGATCAGCCCCTACAAATTCAACGGGCCCGGGGGCCGGGGATGTCCCGGTTGGGTGAGCGTCGCCCCCCTTCCCGATCGTTACCGGGGGCGCTTCCGGGGCGTCGAGGCGGGAGCCGAGTATGCCGGCGAGGCCGCGTCCCTCGTCGAACGGCTCGAGGCCGAGGGGCGACCACCGGCAGCCTTCATCGCCGAGACGCTTCCCAGCGTGGCGGGTCAGTTCGTCCTGCCAGCAGGATATCTGCGGCGAGTCTACCAAGCGGTGCGCAAGGCGGGCGGGGTCTGCATCGCCGACGAGGTGCAGACCGGGTTCGGGCGGTTGGGACGCCACTTCTGGGGTTTCGAGCAGCAGGATGCGGTCCCCGACATCCTGGTCCTGGGGAAGCCGATCGCCAACGGATTCCCGATGGGCGCCGTGATCACGACGAGGGCCATCGCCGAGGCTTTCGACAACGGGATGGAGTTCTTCAGCACGTTCGGCGGCAACCCGGTGGCCTGCGCGGCCGCCTTGGCGGTGCTCGAGATTCTAGAAGAGGAGAAGCTCCAGGAGCATGCACTGGCTGTCGGAGACCGCCTCTTGGAGGGCTTGCGGAACTTGGTCGCCAAGAGGTCGCTGGCCGGGGACGCGCGGGGAATGGGGCTGTTTCTGGGACTCGAACTGGTGACGGATTCCGAATCGAGAGCGCCCGCCACCGACCAGACAGCCGAATTGATCAACCGGCTTCGAGAGCGCGGCGTGCTGGCGGGCGGCGAAGGCCGGGATCACAACGTCGTCAAGATCCGGCCGCCGCTTCCTTTCGACAGGGAGAACGCGGATTTGCTGCTGGGGATTCTGGAGGAGGAGATTGCGTCGTTGGAAGGTTGACGTGTCACCGGCTTCGACAATCCAACCCGCAACAGCAGCAACAGAACAACAGGGCCAATGAACCAAGTCTCCTACTCCCGGCTTGGTTGATTGGCACTGTTGGACGTTGCTCAGCCGGTGATCGCCTCCAGGACCTCGCGGTTGATCTCGATCAGTTCCTGCTGGCGAAGTCGATCCATGACGTTCTGGACGTAGGCTTGATAGAAGGCGTTGCGCTGCTGGATTCGCAGTTGCTCGGCGATCTGTTGCTTCTGATTTTCGAAGGCCGCTTCCTCGACTTCACTCTTCTCCAAAAGCTGAAAAACCACCTGCTTCTGTGAAACGGGAACCGGCGGGCTGACTTGACCCACCTTCATCAGCGGCAGCCTCTCGTGAAGCAGAGGAGAGAATTTGAGCGTATCGTCGACTGTATCGCCGGGTCCGAAGAAACCGGTCTCCGTCACCGGGACGCCGTATTCCTTGGCTTTCTCCTCCAGAGGGGCGCCCGCCTGGACCGCCCGATAGAATGCCCAGGCCTCGGACTCTGCGAGATCCACGATCTTCTGCTCGCGGTACTGCTCCTCCACTTGATCCCGGACCTCCTCGAACTTGCGGAGTTGGGCGGCCTTCACATCTTCGACCTGGGCGACCAGAAAGGTATCGCCCGCCAGATAAGGTCCCACAGCGGCGCCCGTCGAGGCTGCGAAAACCTGTTGATTGAAGTCGCTTCGGGTGCCCAAACCCGCCGGGGTGTCTCCCAGCTTGAAGAAATCGGTGGTGCCCTGATCCAGGCCTTCGCGATTGGCCACTTCCTCGAGCTCGGCGCCGGCAGCGATCTCGTCTCGAAGCGCTTGGGCGCGTTCTCGAACTTGATCTTCGGCCCTTTCCTGGCGCAACTCCCACTCGGCGGCCAACCGCCGTCCCTCCTCGAGATCGGAGGGGACCGAAGTGACCTTGATGAGATGGATTCCAAAGGGCGATTTAACGAGCCCGCTCACCTCCCCTTCCTGGAGAGCGAAAGCCGGGGTCTCGAAGTCCGGATCCATCTGGCCGCGCGTGAAGTAGCCCAGATCTCCTCCCATGACGGCGGAGTCATCCTCCGAGTACTGCTTGGCCATCTCGGCGAAATCCGCCCCGTTTCGAATCTGCTGCAGAACCGAACGGGCCCGGCGCCGGGCATCGCTGTCGTCGCCCTCCGGGGGGACCCGAAAGATGATGTGGCTGGCCCGGATCCGCTCCTGGGCAGGTATGTCCTCGATGCGGCTTTCGATCTCAGCCTCGCCGACCTCAACGGCCTGCAAATCGACCGGAATCTTCAGGTAGCTGATCTTGCGCTCCTCGGGAAGTTTGAAGCTGTCGCTGTTGTCTTGGAAGAACTGCTCCAGCTCGGCTTGGGTGACTTCCTTCATCTTGACGTTGTCTTTGTCGAAAGCAACGTAGCGGACCCTTGACTGCCGGTTCTTGCTGTCGAACTCGGCTCGGATCTGTTGGGGCGTGGGTTCGATGCCGTCGGTGATCAGACTGACCAGCTTTTCCTGCAGAATCTGGCGACGGACACCGGCTTCGAACTCGGCGGGATCGAGGCGGCTGGCGACGAGTATCCGTCTATATTCGTCGAATCCCACGAAGCTGCCCTCCGCGTTGCGGAAAGCCGGGAACTCACGGATGCGCTCGGTAACCTCCTGGTCGGTCGCGTCCAGGCCCAGCCGCTTGGCCTCATAGACGGTCGCATAGACTCCGATGAGCTGGTTGAGCGCCTGATCTCCCAACCGCAGCTGGCGCAGGATCTCGGGGTTGTTCGAGATGTTGAACCGCTGTTCGTAGTCCTGAACCATCTGGCCGTAATGACGCCGGAACTCTTCGACTCCGATTTGGTTTCCGGCCACGCTGGCCAAGCTGTTTCCGAATACGCTGGTGTTGCCCTGGGGCGGATCGACGAAAAGCAGCAGCATTCCTGCGCCCAGGACGATGATGACCACCCAGAGCACCCAATTGAGAGATTTCTTTTTTTGTCGAAACCAATGAATCATGGCCTTTTGACCTCTTTTCCAAGAACCCCCAGTCGCAGACGCGTCTCGAATTCAACAGGAGACGGAATCAACCCGGCGCCACACTTGCTGAAGTGCTCGCCTCGGCCGACTCGAGAGCTGAGAGTCAACCGGAAATTCTAGCACAGCGGCTCGGAGCGCATCCGCATGTAATAGAATGATTCGACGAGTTATGGCAGACGATATGTTCAAGCCCACGGAAGAGCTGCTGGGTCACATCTTGTCCCAAAACGAGGCCGATTTGGGCCGCTTCCTACAGCGTACCGTGCTGCCCGCCCAGGTGGGCGATTGGGCCGTCTACGTGCGCGATCCCGGCCACGGGGAATTGGAGTTGATCCATCCGTTGAGTGACGGCGATGAGAGAAAACGGCTTCAACTTGAAATGACCCAACCGGTGGTCAATAATGGCGTGCTCGCGGTGGGCGGGCGTTGGCTGGAGTCCCAGGACGGCCGACACCAGTTGGTTTTCCCGCTCTTTTTCAAGTCCAAGCCGGTCGGGATCCTGGTAGGGCGCGCTCGAATCGACGAGCCCAGTCGGCAAAAGGTGGTGCGGATTCTCGAGGCCCGCAAGCAGCTTCTGGCTCGGGCGCTGGAGATGCGTCGGGTGTTGCGGGAGAAGGAGCAGCTTGCCTTCACCGACAACCTGACGGGCCTCTACAACTCTTACTTTCTCTCCAGGGCGCTGGAAAACGAGATCCGCCGCAGCCGCCGTTACGGCAAACCGTTGTCGGTCTTGTTCATCGACGTGGATCTTTTCAAGCGTGTCAACGACGCTCACGGACACGTGGTGGGCAGCGAGACGCTGCGCGAGGTGGGCCACGTGCTGCAATCGGTCATTCGCGAGTCGGATTTGATTTCGCGCTTCGGCGGAGACGAATTCGTGATCGTCACCGACAAGCTGGACCTGGAAGGCGCCGAGGTGGTGGCCGAGAGGGTGCGCCGGGCCGTCCACAAGCACCGCTTCGGAAAGAACTCGAACAAGGGTATTCGATTGACCGTGAGCGTCGGACTGGCCACTTTTCCCGAAAACGGCACCAGCGCCAGACAACTGATCGACGCCGCCGACAGAGCGATGTACCGGGCCAAGCAGGACCGAGGCAATTGTGTGCGCTCGGTGGGTTGAGGAGTCTATGAATCTCAGGTCGCTGTTCAGCTATTTTTCCAACGATCTCGCCATTGATCTGGGCACCGCCAACACCTTGGTGTACGCCCGCGGGCGAGGAATCGTGGTCAATGAACCCTCCATCGTGGCCATCAACAAGCTCACCAACAGGGTCGAGGCCGTCGGCCATGAGGCCAAGGAGATGCTGGGCCGCACTCCCGGAAACATCCTGGCCATCAAACCCATGAAGGACGGCGTGATTGCAGATTTCGACGTGACCGAGGAGATGCTGAAGTACTTCATCAAGAAGGCCCACAACCGCAATCATCTGCTCAGTCCCCGCATCGTCATCTGCATCCCGTCCGAGATCACGCAAGTGGAAAAACGAGCCGTCAGGGAATCGGCTCTGAGGGCCAAAGCGAGCGAGGTGTACCTGGTGGAGGAAGCCATGGCGGCGGCCATCGGGGCCGGTCTCCCCATCACCGAACCGAGCGGCAACATGGTGGTCGACATCGGGGGCGGCACCACCGATATCGCCGTGATCAGCCTTTCAGGCATCGTCTACAGCCGGTCCGTGCGCGTGGCGGGCAACGAAATGGACGAGTCGATCACCCAGTACATCAAACGCAAGCACAACCTCTTGATCGGAGAGCGCACCGCCGAACAAATCAAGATCAAGATCGGTTCGGCGGCGCCCCTGGACGAACCGCTCACCATGGAGATCAAGGGACGGGATCTGATCGAGGGCATCCCCAAGACGGTGACCATCACCGACGAGGAGGTTCGAGAGGCACTTACCGACTCGATCGATTCCATCGTCAACGCCGTGCGGGTGGCTCTGGAGCGGACCCCGCCCGAGCTCTCGGCGGACATCGTCGACAAGGGAATCGTCCTGACGGGCGGTGGGGCGCTGCTCAAGAACTTGGACCTCAAAATCAAATCGGAAACAGGATTGCCTGTCTTCCTGGCCGAGGACTGCCTCTCCTCCGTGGTCTTGGGAACGGGCAAAATGCTGGCCGACATGGCCCTCCTGAGAAGAGTGAGTCTGGAATGACCGGGCTGGCCCGTCGACGGCCGCTGGCAGTGCTGCTGGGACTGCTTCTATTTCATCTTCTGCTGATCTCCGTTCAGGTCCAGGCCGAGGACAATCAGACGCTGCTTCGCTCGATCGGACTCTCGGTGGTGACGCCGTTCGCGGTGGTCATTCGGGGCGCCGGCGACGGCCTGAATTGGATCCTCGACCATTCCGCCTACCTAGTCGGAGTGGTGGAGGAGAAGAAGCAACTCCAGAGCGAGCTGGACCTTCTGCGGCTGGAGAATCAGCAACTGCGCGAGTTGGTCGATCTGGCTCTCCGTTCCCCCAACTACCAGGTTTTGGCGGGGCGCTACGAGATCGAATCCGTGCCCGCGTCGGTCATCCTCAGAAAGCCCCCTTTTCTCGGTCAGCGCTTGGGCATCGATTTGGGAAGGTTGGCAGGGATCATGCCCAACGCGCCGGTTTTCACCTCCAACGGCATCGTTGGCAAAATCTGGTCGGCCAACCCCATCAGCGCCGAGGTCGAGCTGATCACCAACGAGAAGTCTTCGGTCGGGGCCTTGATCGAAGGGGCGCGGCAGATGGGAGTGGTGCAGGGTGATGGCAGCGGGATCCTGCAGCTCCACTATATTCCCAATGCCGCGGAGGTTGCGAAAGGGGCACGCGTCGTCACCTCAGGCTCCGACCAGATCTTTCCCAAAGGTCTGCCGATCGGGGTTGTCGAACGTTCGGTTCCGGGCGATCAAGGCTATCGGGAAATCACGGTCCGTCCTTTTGTGAACTTCTCTCAAATCGAAGAGTTGCTCGTCTCCGTCCCGTCCCTGGAATCCCGAGAAAAGGGGTCGGCGCCGGCGAGCGAGTCCCGCCCTCGCCTTCCGAGAGGTGGCACGGGTTGAGCCGGGGAGTGCCCCCCACGGAGATCGGCGCTCTTTTCGCGGCCTGCGCCCTCATCCAACTGATCTTGGGCAGCTTCCTGCCACGGGCTTTCTACATCGATCTACCCTTGATTCTCACCCTTTACATCGGGT
>JBFGHF010000056.1:0-11201 GCA_041578355.1 Acidobacteriota bacterium | reverse complement strand
GTTGACGACGGTCACGTCGGAGGCGCACGAGTTGAGCATGCCCAGCAGCGCCGCCAGGCCGCCGAAGCTGGCTCCGTAGCCGACGCTGGTGGGCACGGCGATGACGGGAATCCCGACCAATCCCCCGACCACGCTGGGCAGGGCGCCCTCCATGCCCGCGACGACGATGACGACGCTGCATTCCTGCAGCGCACCCCTTTGGTCGAGCAGCCGATGAAGCCCCGCCACACCGACGTCGTGACAGGTCATGACGCGGTTGCCGAGAATGCGGGCAGTGACTTCCGCTTCTTGCGCCACCGGAAAATCGGCGGTTCCGGCTGAAAAGATTCCGATAGTGCCTCGGCCCCCCTCCTTCGGTTTGCGGCAAACCGTCAGCGCTCGGCATTCCGGGTGGTATGCGCACTCCGGAAAATCCTTTCGGAGCACTTCGTAGACCTCGGGTGCGGCGGACGTGATGAGCAGATTCGGATTGCGGGAGAGAAGACTGCGTGCGATGGCCACAATCTGCGAGTCGGTTTTTCCTCGGCCGTAGACGACCTCAGGAAAACCCTGTCTCAGGGTGCGATGATGGTCGACCTTTGCGAAGCCGAGGTTTTCGAAGGGAAGATCCTTGAGCCACGCCAGCAGCTCGCTTTCGCTGATCTTCCCTTCCTTGTAGTCCTGGAGCGCCTGCTTCAGGCGATCAAGGTTCATGCCGGTTGTCGGGGACCTCGCTTCTCGTCGCTTTCGGGTCCACGGGGATTCGCCTGCTCATCCAGAACGGCGCGGCGGCTGAGGCGAATCTTTCCGGCGGCGTCCACCTTGAGCACCTTGACCAGGATCTTGTCGCCCACCCGGACTTCGTCGCGGATGTTCGGGATGTGGCGGTTGGCGATCTCGGAGATGTGCAAGAGACCCTCGGTTCCCGGCAGGATCTCCACGAAGGCGCCGAAATCGACCACCTTGACGACCTTGCCCAGGTAGGTTTTGCCTTCCTGAGCGGTTGCCGTGATCTCCTCGATTCTCCGAATCGCTGCATCGGCGGCCTCGCCGTCGGTCGCAAAGATGCGGACCGAGCCGTCGTCTTCGATATCGATCTTGACGCCGAACTCCTCGGTTATGCCGCGGATGACCTTTCCGCCCGGGCCGATCACCCCACCGATCTTGTCGACCGGGATGTTGATGGTGGTAATCCTGGGGGCGAACTGAGAGATCTTCTCTCGCGACGCCGTCAGGGTCTCCGCCATCCTGTCGAGGATGAAGAGCCGCCCCTCACGGGCCTGGCGCAGGGCCTCGGACATGATTTGCCGGGTGACACCGCCGATTTTGATGTCCATCTGAAGCGCGGTGATGCCATCCTTGCTGCCGGCGACTTTGAAGTCCATGTCGCCGTAGTGGTCTTCGACGCCCGCGATGTCGGAAAGGACCGCGTAGCGCTCGCCTTCCTTGACGAGTCCCATAGCGACACCTGCAACCGGCTGACGGATGGGCACGCCCGCGTCTTGAAGGGCCATGATTCCGCCGCAGACAGTTGCCATTGAAGAAGAGCCGTTGGACTCGAGGATGTCGGAAACGATGCGAATCGTGTAGGGAAACTGCTCGTCTGAAGGCAGAACAGGCAGGATGGCCCGCTCGGCGAGTGCTCCGTGCCCGATTTCGCGTCGGCCCGGCCCCCGCAGGAAACGGACTTCGCCCACGCTGAAGGGCGGGAAGTTGTAGTGGAGCATGAAGCTCTTGGAGGAATCGCCCGTCAAATCGTCGATGCGCTGGCTGTCTTCGGAGGTGCCCAGAGTCACTGTCACCAGGGCTTGTGTCTCCCCCCTGGTGAAGAGGGCCGATCCATGGGTTCTCGGCAGCAGCGAAACTTCGCTGGTGACGGTGCGAATCTGGTCGAACGCCCGGCCGTCGGGCCGGGTTCTCTGGTTGAGCACGATATCGCGGAAGATCTGCTCTTTCACTCTGCCGAAAGCCGAGGCGGCATCGGCTCGCTGCTCGTCCTCTTCCTCGGGAAACAGCTCGAGAGTCTCGTCCAGGTACTCCCTCATGAGCGTCTCGCTGGCGATCTTCCCGTCACTGCCCGCGGTCTGCAAGGCACGCTTGATCTTGTCGGTGGCGTGACGACTGACCTTCTCTTCCACCTCGGGATTGGTCTGCAGGGGTTCGACCTTTCGACGCTCGATGTTTTGACGCGATCCCAAGTCGCGAATGGCGCGGATAATCTCGCGACAGGCGTTGTGACCGAACTCGAGAGCATCGATCATTTGGTCTTCGGTCACTTCTCGGGCACCCGCTTCGACCATGAGAACGGCTTCGTCGGTGGCCGAGATGATCAGGTTGAGGTCGGAACGCTCGATCTCCGGAAGGGTGGGATTGATGGTCAACTGGCCATCGATGAGACCTACTCGCACCGCTCCCAAGACATGTTCGAAGGGGATGTCCGAGCAGTGCAGTGCTGCCGAAGCCCCCACCATGGCGACCACATCGGGGTTGATCTCGGGCTCGGCCGACAGGACCATGGCCACGATCTGGGTCTCGCACCGATAGTGGCTGGCAAAGAGGGGACGGATGGGCCGATCGATCAATCGGCTGGTCAGGATTTCCTTCTCGGTGGGCCGCCCTTCGCGCTTGAAAAATCCGCCCGGGATCTTTCCCGCCGCGTAGGTGTATTCGCGATAATCGCACATCAAAGGCAAAAAGCTCGTGTCTTTTGGAGTTCGCTCGGAACAGGCAGTCACGAGCACGACCGTGTCTCCATAACGGACCATGGCCGCGCCGTCGGCCTGCTTGGCCATCCTGCCGGTTTCGATCGACAACTCTCTGCCCCCTAGGGACAGACTGGTTTTCTCATACATGTGTAACTACTTCCTCCACTCCTGGGTTTATATAGGAGGCGCCGGGTAAACGACGCCCTTCTTATCCGGGTGGTAAATGACAAAATCTTTGTGGCACGGGGAGGGAGGGTCCTCATCGAGAGGTCTCCAGGGACTCGACCCGGCCCTATTGCCGAAGTCTCGTCCCCACTTCCTGGCAGGCGTTATTTGCGGATACCCAAACGACCGATCAGGTCCTTGTACCGACCGAAGTCAGACTTCTTCAGGTAGTCGAGTAGGCGGCGGCGCTGGCCCACCAACTTCAACAGACCTCGTCTGGAGTGATGGTCCTGCTTGTGACTCTTCAAATGCTCCGTCAAATAACCAATCCGTTCACTCAATATCGCCACTTGTACTTCGGGCGAGCCGGTATCGGACCCGTGAAGCTGGTAGCTGCTGATGATGTCTGTTTTCTGTTCCTTGCTCAACGCCATTTCAATTTCACTCGCTCCAAAGTCGCTCAATGTATCAGAAATGGCGCCCCAAGTAAACCAAAGCAGGCGAGTTGGTACTGCTCCAATAGGTGTGGGATGGTCTTGCCGCAGTCGGCCCGAAGGGCTCCTGCAGATGCGCTCGACAAGATTCCCCGCGGGGGAAGAACAGCCCCATCCCAGGGTAACAGAAACGTCACCCCGGGAGCGGTGAGGCCTTGGCGATCCCAACCCCCAAGGGGGTGCAACAGATCCCGTCGAGGGCTGTCTCACCCCTTGCGGGGTTGGCAGCCGCAGTTGGCCCCGTCCCCGGGGTTTCGCTGACGCTTCACCCCGGGCTGGAGCTGTCTCTGCCCTTTGGGCAGCTCCCCATGGAATACTCTCCAGCCGATCACCCCACCTGCTAGAGCACTACCGGGAGGGGTTCTGACCGAGCCCAGGACTGGTCCCAGGCGGTGGGCCGAATGTCACTGAGGGTGCGTAAGCTCTCAGTCATGCAGCGAGCCATCGACTCCTTCTTGGACTACATCCGTTACGAACGCAATTACTCTCCGCACACCGTGCTGGGGTATCAACGCGATCTCTCCGAGTTTCGGAAGTATCTCCAGGTGGGAAGCGCCGCTCTGCCCGAACTTGCCGCAATCGACCACATCACGATCCGCGACTTTCTCGGGCACCTCTATCGCAGGGGCAACAAGAAATCCTCGGTTTCCCGTAAATTGGCGACACTGCGTTCTTTTTTTCGCTTCCTACACGGCCGTGGGCAGATCTCGGCCAACCCGGCCCGCCTCGTTCAAACCCCGAGGCTGGAGACGCGCACCCCGCGGTTTTTGAGTGAGAGCGAGATGGGGAAGGTGCTGGAGCTGCCGCGGGCCGACACTCCAAAAGGGATCCGCGACCGGGCCATCTTTGAACTGCTCTACGCCAGCGGAGTCCGCGTCGGCGAATTGGTGGGCATGAACCTGGAGGACCTTTCACTCGAAGAGAAGCTGGTCAAGGTCCGGGGCAAGGGTCGCAAAGAACGAATCGTGCCTTTCGGGGAGCCGGCTCGCCGGGCGCTCCGGGAACATCTGGCCGCTCGTCGCCAGCTGCTCTCCCGGCGACCTGGCGTCGCCGAGCCCAACGCGCTTTTTCTCAACCTGCGGGGAGGCCGGCTGACCGCCCGTTCGATCCAGCGGATCGTCCGCGAAACCGTAACCCGGGCGGCCCAAGCGCTCGATGTCCACCCTCACCTTTTCCGCCACTCCTTCGCCACTCACCTCCTCAACCGGGGCGCCGATCTGCGCAGCATTCAAGAGTTGCTGGGACACCAAAGCCTCTCCACCACCCAGCGCTACACCCATGTTTCCATGGAACAGCTGATGAAGACCTACCGCAAGGCGCATCCCAGGGCCTGAGGGGGGCGGGTCCGTGGGTCCCGCAGCCGCGAGCCCGAAGCCCTATTTCACTTTGATGTCGTAGGCCTTGAGCTTGCGATGGAGGTGACTGCGTTCCATTCCGATGGCAGCCGCGGTCCGGGAGATGTTGCCCTTGTTTTCGAGCAGCTTCTCCAGAATGAATTTCTTCTCGAATCTCTCCCGAGCCTCCTGCCAATTCCCGGGATCGTCGGCGCCTGTGGCCGGCGCCAGGATACCCGACGGGAGATCGGAGAGCCGGACCCGGCCCTCGGGCACCATGATGACGAGTCGTTCCACGATGTTGCGAAGCTCCCGAACGTTGCCGGGCCAGTGGTAGGCGCAGAGGCGATCGAGCACGTCGCGGGGGATTTTCCAGTCGGATCGGCCGTAGCGGCGGCAGAACAGATCGCCGAAGTACTCTACCAACTTGGGGATGTCCTCACTGCGTTCCCGCAAGGGAGGCACCTCGAAAGGAATGACATTGAGGCGGAAGAACAGATCCTCGCGGAAAGCCCCCCTGTCGATCTCCTCTTCCAGGTCTTTGTTGGTGGCTGCGATGACTCGGACATCGACTTCGACGGCCTCCGCGCTCCCCACAGGGTGAAAACGTTGCTCCTCGAGCACCCGCAACACTTTGGCTTGCGTCTTGAGACTCATGTCGCCCACTTCGTCTAGGAACAGGGTGGCCCCGTCGGCCAACTCGAACTTCCCCTTGCGGCTTTCACTGGCGCCCGTGAAGGCTCCTTTGGCAGCTCCGAAGAGCTCGGCCTCGATCAAATCATCGGGTATGGCGGCGCAGTTGACTTCCACGAAAGGCCGATCGGCGCGGCGGCTGTGGAGGTGCAGCAGGCGGGCCACCAGTTCCTTGCCGGTCCCGTTCTCGCCGTAGATCAGAACGCGCCCTTCGGTGGGCGCCGCATAGTCGATCTGCTGCCGAAGCGCCTGCATGGGGATCGAGTTCCCGATCATCTCGGTCTCTTGAGACAGCAGTTTGCGGAGGCTCTCGTTTTCTCGTTCCAGGCGCTGTTGATCGAGAGCATGACGCAGGACCAACATCACCTTCTCGGTGGTGAGGGGCTTTTCGATGAAGTCGAAGGCGCCCAATTTGGTGGCCCGCACCGCCGTTTCGATATCGCCGTGGCCGGAGATCATCACCACGTGCTGGGCAGGACGCCGTCGTCGGACCTCCCTGAGCACTTCCAGCCCGTCCTTCTCGGGAAGCCAGACATCGAGCAGAATCACGTCGTAAGACCGATTGGCGAGCTTGCTCAGGCAGTTTTTCCCCGAGCCCGCGCACTCCACCAGAAAACCTTCGTCTTCCAGCACGCCCTTGAGCGCCAGGCGGACGTTTTTCTCGTCGTCGACGATGAGAACTCGCTCTTTGGCCATAACGGAAGACAGGCGTCCTTGCCTGCCTTTGATTGCTCGTCACCCACTGACTGGCAGCAGCCTGACTTTCAGGCTAGCCCAATGGAATGTCGATTGTGAAGGTCATTCCTTGAGGCTGGTTGGGCCGGGCGCGAATGAACCCGTTGTGTTCGGTAATGATCTGGCGAACAATGGCCAAGCCCAAACCGGAGCCCTTTTTCTTGGTCGAGAAATAGGGGAGGAAGAGATTCTCATAATCTTCCGCGGCTATTCCGGTCCCATTGTCGCTCAACTCTATCGTCACTGCTTCCCGGTCCTGGTTGAGTTTTGTGGCAATTACGAGCCGTCTTTGACCGTTGCATCCAGACAGTGCGTCGAGCGAGTTGTCGATGAGATTGACAAAGACGCGACGCATCTGCTCGCGGTCCAGCTTTACGTCTTCGATCCTCCCGTCGAAGTTCTTCTCCAACTCGACGGACTCGAACGCGCCGTCGAAGAGGCTCAATGTCTGGTCGATCAATTGATGCAGGTCGGTGTCGACGGGCTTGCTGATGGGGAGCCTGGCGAAGCGAGAGAATTCGAGCAGCAGAGTCTTGAGCAGCTCGGACTCTGCCTGGATGATGCGGACCGCTTCATCCAGCACCTTGCCGAACTTCTTCATCTCGGGGGAAGAGCCACCGTCGAGCTTTGCAAAACGCCGTTTGATGCGCTCGGCGGAGAGCTGAATCGGCGTCAACGGGTTCTTGATCTCGTGGGCCAATCTGCGCGCAACTTCCTGCCAGGCGGCGAACTTCTGGGCCCGGATCAGCTCGGTCAAGTCGTCGAGCACGATCAAGTACTCGGGGGTCTGCTGCGGGGCCGGGTTGGCGGTCGCGGTGGCCGCGATATAGTACTGCCGGCCTCCACGCTGGAAGGTGATGTCCTGCCGATAGGTACCGTAGAGCCGCACCCTCTCTTTCATTTTTTGAAACTCTGCCTGGAGTTCGGGAGCTCCCACCTCGGAGAGCGCCCGGTCGAGAACCTGGCCGGGGTGTTCTTCAAGCATGCTCAGTGCCGCCCGGTTGACCGTCCGAATTCGGTCGTCTTCATCGACCGTGAGGACTCCGGTGGCGATGTTCTGCAGAATCGTCTCGGTGTAGCGCCTCCTCTCGTCCAATCTGCGGTTGGTTTCCTGGAGCTCTTCGTTGGCCTGCTCCAGCTGGTGGCGGCTCTGTTTGATCTCCTCGGCCATCCGATTGAAGGCATCGACCAGGATCCCCAGTTCGTCGGCCGCGTTGACCTCGACTCGATGCTCGAAATCGCCTTGGGCCAAAGCGCCGGCCCCTTCGGCCAGCGCCTCGAGCGGCACCGTCAATTTGCGAGCGATGTAGGTCCCCAGCCAAACGAAGCCGAAGATGACCGCCAGAGTGGTGGATATGAGAATGAAAAAGTAGTTGATTTCGATCTGGCGAACGCTCGATTTCAACTCCTCCGATTTGCGCCGTGCCTCCTCGACCTGGATGGAATGGAACTCGACGCTGGGCATCACCATCTCGGCGACCATCACCCGGGGATCCGGCTGCCCTTCCAGGACCACGCCGGCCAGAACCAGATCTTCGTCGGCCCGGTCGACGTCGTTGAGGCGCCGTCGAGAATAGAATTCCCGCAAGCCGGCCAAGGAGGATAGGGCCTCACCCACCTCCGAGGGAGCAGCCAGGGACTCCCCCCGCTGAAGGAGGATTTCACCGCCGATTTCGGCAATCCAAACCGCCTGTACGCCGGACTCGGAGAGGAGCGAATTCCATTCCGACTCCGAAAGCGTCGCCCAGGCTCCCGAGTCTGCGGCAACGAGCCGGGCCGCCAAGAGTGCCCGCGTCCGATTCTGCCGATAGAAGCCGTCGACGATCAGGTCCGAGGATGTGAGCAACTGCTCGGAGGGCGAGGTCAGCCAAAGGCGCAGATTACGATTGATCAGACCGATGGCCAGAAAGGACATGATCAGGGCCGGAAACATGGAGAAAATGATGAAAGTCGTGATCAGTTTGCTCTTCAGTCGACTGCCCGGGTGCCCCGCCTGATATTCGAAGAAGAGCTTGATCAGGTCGCGGGCCAGTAGAAAGGTCAGAGTCAGAAAGAGGAGAAAGTTAACGGCCCAAATACCCGCCCAAAGGTTGATGTTGGAAACAAAGTCCGCGCTTCCCACCGAGGTGGGGTTGAGAAAGATAATGGTGAGCAGGAAGACCGAGACGAAGATGGCCAGCAAAGCCGCTGTCCAGTAGATTCTTCTGAGGATGCCTTGGTGGCTCATGGCAGAGACCCCGGCCGCTTGCCGCGCTCTCGACGCCCTTCTGCCGGTTGCGAGGACGGCATTTGGAACCGGTTGCTAGCGGTCTGAGTCGTCGTGTATTGTAGCATTTCGGCCGACGCTCCCCGGATTGTCACGGCCCGGGTTGTTCCAGACAATCCGTCTCCATCAGAGGCAACAATGGGGCGTTCCGTTTTTGGTGATTCGGACTCATCGCAGAAAGCGCGGTTTTCGTTTTGAATCTATCGCGACGCGTGGCAAGGCGAAGAATGCGAGAGTCCCCACGGGGAGTTAGGATTCAACCTCTGGGTGCGGGGATTTTATGCTTCGGATCGGTATAGACACGGGCGGGACGTTCACCGACTTTGTGGTCCTGGAGAATCGACAGATTTCGATTTTCAAGCTGCCTTCGACTCCGCATGAAGCGGATAAAGCCTTGTTGGAGGGGCTGTCTCGAGTGGTGGCCCAGCGGGAAGGCTTCCTTTTGCAGCATGGTTCGACGGTTGCGACCAATGCCTTGATCGAGCGCAAGGGCGCCAAGACTCTGCTGATCACGAACATGGGCTTTGAAGACCTGCTCGAAATCGGGCGTCAGAATCGCCCCGAACTGTACAATCTGGAGTCCTCGCGGCCCGAGCCGCTGGTGCCGGCGAAGCGACGGATCGGAATCAAAGAGCGCCGCCTCTGGGATGGCAGCGAGTTGGTCCCACTCGAGCCCAGGAGCCTCTCCTGGCTCAAGCAGAGGATTCGGCAAACCGCACCCGAGTCGATTGCCGTCGCCCTGATTTACGCCTACGTCAACCCCGAAAGCGAGCTGAAAATCGCCGAAGCGCTCAAGGACCAGGAGATCCCGGTGTCCCTTTCCCACCAGATCCTCCCCGAGTTCCGCGAGTATGAACGCAGCTCGGCAACCGTCATCAATGCCTATCTGCGTCCCATCATGTCGGCCTACCTTTCCCGCCTGAGCGGCGACGAGACCGTGAGTCGGGGGCGCTTGACGGTGATGCAGTCCAACGGTGGGGCGGTCTCCGCGGCGGCCGCGGCGGAGGAGCCGGTGCGCACCCTGTTCTCCGGCCCGGCGGGCGGGGTGTTGGGTGCGTTTCGAGTGGCGCGTCAGGCAGGTTTCGACCGGATCCTCAGCCTCGACATGGGAGGGACCTCGACGGATGTCTCGCTCTGCGACGGCCAGATTCGCACCACCAAGGAGGCCACCATCGATCATATGCCCCTGCCCGTCCAGATGATCGACATCCACTCGGTGGGCGCTGGCGGAGGTTCGGTCGCCTGGGTGGATCCGGGCGGGCTGTTGCGTGTCGGACCTCGTAGCGCCGGGGCCGACCCGGGTCCGGTTTGCTACGGAACCGGTGAGGAAATCACCGTCACGGACGCCAACGTGTTTCTGGGCTTGCTCGACCCCGACTGGTTTTTGGGTGGCGAGTTTCCCCTGAGTCCCGAAAAGATCCGACCCGCCATGGAGAAGCT
The DNA here is from genome assembly GCA_041578355.1 of Acidobacteriota bacterium. Lineage (GTDB taxonomy): Bacteria > Acidobacteriota > UBA6911 > RPQK01 > JANQFM01 > JBFGHF01. The sequence continues at coordinate 1,390 of JBFGHF010000056.1, read as the reverse complement.
CGCCGGCCAGGTCGACGGCGGATTACAGAGTGGCTTGGATCAGCTTGCCGAAGGAATTCGCCGCATCGTCAACACGCAGATGGAAGGCGCCCTGCGCCTGATTTCCCTCGAGAGAGGCTACGACACGCGGGACTTCACCCTGGTGAGCTTCGGTGGGGCGGGCGGGCTCCACGCCTGCGAGCTGGCTTCCTCCCTGCTCATCCCGCGAGTTCTCATCCCCGCCTATCCCGGCGTTCTCTCGGCTCTGGGCATCCTCACCGCGGATGTGGTCAAAGAATCGTCTTTATCGGTGCTTTTGCGTTGCGACGAGGAGAACTATGGAGAAGAGCTCCAAAAGGCGTTCCTGCCCCTCATCGAAGACGTGCGCCTGAAGCTGGAAGCGGAAGGATTCTCGGGTCCGCCGGTGCGTATGGAGCAAAGTCTCGACTTGCGCTACGTCGGTCAATCCTACGAGTTGCAGGTGCCGTTGGATGAGAATCCGGCGGAACGTTTTCACCAGCAGCATCAGAAGACCTACGGCTATTCCAATCGACAGCTTCCGGTGGAAACGGTCACTATTCGAGTGCGTGGCTCGGCGAGCTTCCCCGGCATCGAGCTGCCGCGATTCGATCTCGAGGGACCCGAGCCCGCCCAGGACGCCTTGATCCAGGAAAAGGCGGTTTTCATCGACGGTCGGCGTCTGCCCACTTCCTTTTATTTGAGAAACCGGCTCCGTCCCGGCAATCAAATCTCCGGCCCGGCCATCCTTCTCGAGTACAGCGCCACCACGCTGGTTCCTCCCGGCTTCCAGGCCCGAGTCGACGAATGGCTCAATCTGATTCTCGAGCGGGAATAAGAGAGGTCTGTGGGTTTGTGGGTCTGTGGGTCCGTGGGTCTGTGGGTCCGTGGGCGGGGTCGAAACCGCAAGTTTGGCTGTTCCCTCGGTTGCGGCTGGCAGTTCGCAGTGAGCGGTCAGCGACTCAAGAATTCAGCTTCCTATTCCTTCCCCAAAGCGATCTGGTAAAGAAGCACCCCTGCGGCCACCGACAGGTTCAATGAAGAGACTTTCCCCTTTTGGGGAAGCGAGACCACGAAGTCGCAGTGGCGGCGGAGCAGGGGGCGCAGGCCCCGGTCTTCGCCTCCCACCACGATCAGCCAGCGCAGTTGCGGGTCGAGGTCGGGGGGTTTGGCAGACCCGTCCATGTCGAGTCCCGCCACCCACCATTCGTTCTTTTTGGCGGCGCCGAGCAACTGGACCGCGTTGCCGATGGAGACGACCGGGAGGTGAAGGGCGGCCCCTGCGCTGCTCTTGACGACTGTCGGAGTCAGGCCGCAAGAGCGATGGCGGGGAAGCAGAACCGCTGCCGCCCCCACAGCTTCGGCCGTCCGGATGAGGGCGCCGAGATTCTGG
>JBFGHF010000055.1:0-11242 GCA_041578355.1 Acidobacteriota bacterium | reverse complement strand
GACGCTCAAGCTCGAAGCGCAATTGGTGCACGAGCTGGGACACCGAAAGGATCGGTCGCTCTTCAGAAAAATCGAGTAGGGTTTGCATGGGGCGATTCTGTGCGGAGGTGACCAGGAACCAGCGCGACAACCTACGGTCAAGACCCTGAAATTCGGAACTCGGATTCTATCTTCCGGCCCTGACGACTGTCAAAGTAACCGACTCCGGTCGCATGGTCTTAGTCCCGCGGTCTCCGCTCTCACGTCTGATGACGAGAATCGCTGCTTGGTTCACTGGCTTGTTCGATATCGGCCTGCTCGAGATTGCGACATTTCCGCCTCACCAATTTCTCCCCCGAAAACCTATTCCACTACGATCGCATTGGAGAGAATCCAGGGCTTTCCTGCCAGAAGCCGGGGAGGATTGAGAGGATAGACTTCGAGTCGATAGACACCCATCTCGGCCTTTTCGTGGACGAAACGAAATCCTTCCAGTTCGCGATAGGTCTCACCATCGCGAAGCAGACGGAATCGAGACGGCAGGGGCGCCTGGAAAACCAAGTCTGGTCCCGACTTGATCCGTGATCCCATGGGGATGATCCGATCGCCGCTTTGACCGTAGAAGGCAAAGCCGGTCGGGTCGGCTATTTGTTCGAAGGCGACAAAGGCCGAGCCTCGGGCAAGCGCCTCCAACACCAAATCCTCCGTCACCTCACTGCCCGCCGGCAACTGTACGTGCGTGGTCACAAATCGAAAACTCAACGTGTACGGATCTACCAGAAACGATGCCAGGACACGCCCCGAGGCGGTTTGCAGAATCACACCCAGATTCCGGTGGGCGTCGTTGCCCGCAATGCCACTCAAGTTTCGGAGCTTCTGAACCCGATCCCAGAGGGCCAATCGGCGGCGGTCGAGACTCCAGATGTTGAACGCCACGAGGTCGGGATAGAACAGTCGGTGATAAAGGAAATGAATGCGAGTCAGCCAGCCGTCCCCACGCATCCCGTTCTCGTGGAGATTGTAGATCTCAAGGCCTGCGACTTCGGCCGGTACTTCGTCTCCATCGAAATGAGAAAGAAATCGAAAGCGGCCCGACTCGTCCTCCAGGACTCGAACCCCGGGGCGCAACTCCCTCTCGTATCCGTAGATGATCAGAATCTCCGGGTCTTCAGGTCGCTGGAGAACTTCCGTGGGTCGAGGATGTTCGGTTATGAAAACAAAATCGTAGCCTGCCAGACGGGCGGCCCCGAGGATGTCCGAGTAGAGCCCCAAGCTGTGGCCTCCTTGCAAACTATGGACATGGATGCCGCCGCGGAGGTCCAGGAACGGACTATCGAGAGTCTCAGGTTTCAGATCGCTGATGAATCGCCCCGCACTGCCTGTTTGGCAGAGTCGATAGACGAAGGGCAACTGGAGAATGAGAAGCCCGGCCAACAGCCATTTGACCCAGCGCATGGACGGGAATCTTAGCATCGGAGGCTTGGTCGGCGGGTCGCCCGAGGAGACGAATCCCGTGGTTTTCGACTATCATGATGCCCATGTCCTGGTTTAAACGGGATAGAGCTCCGCTTCAACCGGCGGACGAAAGTGAGCGCCGCGTCAAGACCGAAGGGCTCTTCCTCAAATGCGATGGGTGCCAGAACGTAATCTGGAAGAAGGACCTCGAAAAGAACCTCCAGGTCTGTCCCAAGTGCCGTCATCACTTTAAAATCGATGCCCGACAGCGGCTCCAGTTCCTGCTCGACGATGGACGCTACACTGAATTCGACGCTGATTTGAGGTCCAGCGACCCGCTCCGCTTCGTCGACAAGAAAAGCTATTCCGAACGCTTGGAGGAGGCGATTCGCACCACCGGCACCAACGAGGCCGTGGTCAACGCCGAGGGGCGGCTGGCCGGATATCCCGTGGTTTGCTCAGCCATGGAGTATCGCTTTATCGGGGGCAGCATGGGCTCGGTCGTCGGCGAGAAGATCACCCGCGCCATCGAGCGCTCGCTGGCGACGCGCCACTCTTTGATCATCGTCTCCTCCAGCGGCGGAGCGCGCATGATGGAAGGCGTGTTGTCTCTGATGCAAATGGCGAAGATCAGTGCGGCCCTGGCGCGACTCGAGGAAAGTCGGGTGCCATACATCTCGCTGCTCACCGATCCGACCACGGGTGGCGTCACGGCCAGCTTCGCCATGCTGGGCGACTTGAACATCGCCGAACCCCGCGCCCTGATCGGATTCGCGGGTCCACGCGTCATCGAACAGACCATCCTGCAGAAACTGCCAGAAGGATTTCAGCGCAGCGAATTCCTCTTGGAACACGGCATGCTGGACGCCGTTGTCGACCGGGCCGATCTGCGAGATTTCATCGGCGACTGGCTGGGATTCATGTCCAACGGCCAGACGCGCGCCTGAGGAGCCGCACGAACAGTTCGAGCCCGCTCATTTCCGAAAACGAAGGATGTAGTTGTTCTCCAGCCCAGGCAGATTGTGGACGTTGGTCAAGGTGAATCCAGCCGCTTCTATTTCGGCTGTAAACTCGGGCTGGCCGGCCCTCACGTGATCCAAGACCCAATCGGGGACTTGTCCCGGCACTCTCTTGAAATCGACCACGACGAGTTGCCCCCCGGGGCGAAGGGCCTCGTAAACCGACTGCATCGTTCTGCGGGGCTGCTCAAAGTGATGGTAGGTGTCACAGATGAAAACAAGGTCGACGGAAAGAGGCGGGAGATTCGTCGAGTCTTCAGGGCAGACAACTGTTTGAATGTTTTCCAAACCATGCTCTCGGGCCCGACGGCTCAACCGATCCAGCATGTGGGGATTGATGTCGACCGCGTACACTCGACCCTCCGGCCCGACCAGTTTGGCGAGCTCTTCGGCCATGAAGCCCGAACCTGCGCCTACATCGGCGACCACGGAACCCGGAAGCGGGCCCACTACGGCCGCCAGAGCGACCCGGTGAGCGTAGATCTCCCGCTCTTCGTCCTCCAGGCGGGCTATCAGTGGATCGATTTCCGAGCTCTTCCAGCTCTCATTGATCGACGGGGGAGCTCCCGGGTCTTTGGGGATCGGCACCTGAGCCGCCAGAAAACAGACCGCAAGGAAGGCGAACGGAAACAACCGAAAAGCAGCGTGGCTCGTTTTTTTCATGGGCGGAATCCCTGGTGAAGGCTTTGCCGAAAGCAGAGTATATCAAGACCCGTTCGCCAACCGTCCTGCAAACTCGACCTCGTCGAGGATTCAGCTGACCATGAACTACCTGGAGGCTCTCGCATACCTCGAAGCGCTCGGCAACGAAGTCCTCGATATGCGCTTGGGCCTGGAAAGAATCCGAGCTCTGCTCGACGGATTGGGCAACCCAGAATCGGATTACCCATCAATCCTCGTAGCGGGAACCAACGGCAAGGGCTCAACCGCTCGTTTTCTGGAGGGGATCCTGCGCTCCTCCGGTTATCGCACCGGCTTGTACACGTCGCCCCATCTGTGTCGGATCGAAGAGCGGATCTCGGTGGACGGCAGAATCGTCTCTCCGCATCGCTTCGCTGGTTTGCTCAGCCAAGTCACCCAGGTCGTATCCTCTCTTCCTTCCGAACTGAAACCAACCTACTTCGAGACCCTCACGGCCGCGGCTTTCCGGGAATTCTCTCGCGCTCGAGTGGACATAACGGTCCTCGAAGTGGGCTTGGGCGGACGTCTCGACAGCACCAACGTGGTAGACCCCGTGCTCTCCGTGATCACCACCATCGGCCTCGACCACCAGAAGATCCTGGGCTCCAGCGTGGAACAGATCGCCCGGGAAAAAGCCGGAATCATCCACAACGGCAGACCCGTCCTCTGGCTCCGACAACCCAAAAGGGTCGAGCGCGTCCTGCGCGGTCGGGCGACGTCGGTCGGTAGCCCGTTCCAGGCTGTGGATCCGCGCCCCGCACCCAGGGCCGGCGAGACGGCGGGAAGGTATCGCTTCTGCTGGCGAGATTGGGAGTTCTCTTTGAGCTGCTATGGAGAACATCAGGTCGACAACGCTATTCTTGCAATCGAAGCCGCGCTGCAACTCGAACAAGCCGGCTTTCCGGTGGACGGCGCCGGCCTTGTGGTTGGAATCGAAAGCACTCAGCAGAATTGCTTTCGGCGCTTCGCCGGCCCCCCCGTTCTGGTGCTCGACGGCGCCCACAACCCGCAGGCGGTATCGCTCCTGGTCGATTACCTGAAAGTCCACACGGATAAGCCTCGTCACTTGGTCTTCGGAATGATGCGAGACAAGGACGCAGCTGGGTTTCTGAGAAAATTGCGGCGTCTGTTCGATCGGGTGTTTCTCACCAGAATCGACTCCCCTCGGGCTGCTTCACCTCGAGAACTGAATGGTTTCTGCCCTGACGGCATACCCATCACTACCGTCGGACAGGCCCTGCGCGAGGCCCGCCTGGGCGCCAAAACGGTGGTGGTGACCGGTTCCCTTTACTTGGTCGGCGAGGTGCTGCGTGGGAATCCAAACCTCGTGTCGGATGACTCGCGAAAGACTGGTGTCCTGCGTCAGAAGTAGTTGGCGAGGGCTGGCTGGGCGTTGTTGGCAAGGCGCGCGACACAGCCGTACTCGATGTCTTCCGAGGAAGCGCAACACCCCCAATGACGTTCAGAAGGTGCCTTGTTTCTGACTCAAAACACTAGATTCCCACGATCCGATAACGACCGAACCTCTTTTTGTAGCGACGATTGAGTTGGATGACCAGCAGGGTCATGGCTTCCAGGGATCGACACGCGCTCAGAGGACCGGCGTCGATCCAGCGCACGCCCTCGATCTGCTTCACGACGGCGAGCAGGCGATCGCGGTTTGCCGGCGAGTCGTAACAGATGAACTCATCGCAATCGAGGCTGGATTGCGCGTCGACCATCAAGTGTGCCGGGATAGTCTTGAAGGTCGCAGTCAGCCCTACGGGGGCGGCCAGGGTCTCGCGCAACGACTCGGCCGCCGAGCGGCCGCCGAGGTCGATCAGCGCCGGCCCCTCGTTGAAGCTGAGCGGAACCGTGACATCGACAATCAGGTGCCGAGGGGTAAGTCGGTCGCCGAGATCGAGTATCAGGTTTTCCGCAGTTCGAAACGGTACGGTCAGAAAGAGCATGCTACAGAGGTCCGCCACTTCGCGGTTGGAAGCTCCGGTGATCAAGGCTTCGCCCAATTGGCGGTTGAGTTCTTGCGCGGTCCGCGCCGCCCGGTCGGATTGCCGCGAGCCGATGACCGCTTCCACACCGCCGCGAGCCAGCCTCAAAGCGATGCCCCGGCCTTCTTCCCCAGTCCCGCCCAGCAGTCCGACTTTCTCCAAGAGACGTTTCCTCAGACGCGGGCCTTCGGTCCGACCTCGGAGCGCAAGTCTTCGAACTGGGTCATGTCACTGAACTCCCGGTAGCGCATCCGGATCTCCGTGAAGGTGAGCTCTTTGAGCCTTTCCAACGAGAACTTTTCGACTCCGAAACTGGCCATGACGGATCCGAAAATGATCGCTTGGCGCAGCGCTGCCGAATCCGCGCGGCCCGAGCCCGCCAGGTACCCCATGAAACCACCGGCGAAAGTATCTCCGGCGCCTGTCGGATCGAATACGTCTTCAAGGGGATAGGCCGGTGCTCCAAACACCTCCACCGAGCCCGCGCTTCCCGTCTCGAACATCAGGACCCCGTACTCGCCGCGCTTCACCACCAGAATCCTGGGTCCCCACGACAATACCTTGCGGGCAGCCTTGACCAGATTCGGCTCGCCGGCCAACTGCCGCGTTTCGGCATCATTGATGAGCAGGATGTGGACCTGCCTCAATGTCTCTCTCAGAGAATCGAAGGAACCGTCGATCCAATAATTCATGGTGTCACAAGCCACCAATCGCGGTCCGTCGACTTGGGCGAGCACCTGTCTCTGCAAGGCCGGGTCGATGTTCCCCAGAAAGACGAAGGGGATGCTGCGGTAGGAGTCGGGAATGCGAGGCTCGAACTCGGCAAACACATTGAGCTGGGTATCCAGCGTCCGTGCGTCGTTGAGGTCGTAACCGTACTCTCCGCTCCAGAAAAAGGTTTCTCCCTTCCGCCGCTCCAAACCGGTGAGGTCGATTTGGCGAGATTCGAGGAAGGCGATATCTTCCTCGCGGAAGTCTTCACCCACGCACCCCACCAGAGAGACCTCGGTGAAGAAACTGGCCGAGGTGCTGAAATAGGTCGCTGAGCCCCCCAGCACTCGTTGGGCTTTGCCGAAAGGTGTCTTGATTGAATCGTAGGCAACCGAGCCCACTGCTAAAACTGCCGGCATGATGGTCCTCTTCCTTCAGATTCCGTGCCCGTCAAGAACAGCCCGTCCCCTTCCAAGAACAGCCCGTCCCTTTCCCGTGGCGCGGCCTTCCAGGCTGCGCTCCAACGCCCCGAAGAACAGCCCGTCCCCTTCCCGGAAACCCCGTCCCCTTCAAACAGCCTATCCCTTTCTTTCGGGACAGCCTCGTGCGGTCTCGTGGTTCTCATGAAACATATCTTCCGATGATCAAGTCGAGATTCTTCCGTGTCTCCTCGGGGATCGTCTTCGGGTCGGTGATCAAGGCGGTGCTCAGTGCACTCTGGCAGGAGCAATCAACCTCGGGGGACAACTGTCCCAGAACTCGGCGAAGCAGGCGCTTGGCGTTCTCGCTGTTCTGATTGAGATATCCGATCAGGGTCTCCACGTTGACCGCCTCTTCCTCCTCGTGCCAGCAGTCATAGTCGGTGACCATGGCTATTGTGACGTAGCAGATTTCAGCTTCTCTCGAGAGCTTGGCCTCTTGGAGGTTGGTCATTCCGATCAGATCGGCTCCCCAGCTTCGGTAGAGATGCGATTCCGCACGAGTGGAAAACGCCGGACCTTCCATGCAGACATAGGTCCCCCCCCGCTTGATAGGAAAATCGATTGCTTGCGCTGCCTTCGCCACTTCGTCGGTCAGGGTCGCGCAGAGCGGGTCGGCAAAACTGACATGTGCGACGACCCCGTTGCCGAAGAACGTCGAAACGCGCTGACGCGTACGATCGATGAACTGGTCGGGAAGCACAAAATCGAGCGGCTTGTGCTCGATCTTCAGCGAACCTACGGCGCTGGCGGAGAGTATTTGCCGAACGCCCAACTTTTTGAGGGCAAAGATATTAGCCCTGAAATTCAACTCGGTGGGAAGGATCCTGTGCCCGCGCCCGTGTCGAGCCAGAAAGGCCACCCGCCGACCCTCCAGCAGCCCCACGACGAAAGCGTCGCTTGGTTTTCCGAAAGGGGTGTCCACTTCCAGTTCTTCCTTTTCTTTCAGGCCGGGGATGTCGTAAAGACCACTTCCCCCGATGATTCCGATCTCCACCTTTTTCATGAAATCGCCTTTCCACGCGAATTGCGTTTCGACCCGAAGCCTAGCTTGCAGGGCGCCCTTAGGAGTCGCTTGTTTTGTCGGATTCTCTTGATACTACGAGTGTCGCCGCGAACTGCCAGTTCCCATCAACCCGGCTCCCGGCGGCCAAGGATCTCTTCCCATTCGCTTTCACTCCACTTCCCAGGCTCGGGGTTGTAGAGTATACCTTCCGTCCTGGCGCTCAAGATAGCCGGCAGGCGTCTGGGAGTCGTGCTCAAAGAAGAGGAGCCACTCCTCGGAGACTGCCTGCCGATAGATGTTCTTCCTCGTCTCCAAGGTGGTCAGTGGGAACACATCGTAGCCCATGATCCAGGGGAGGGGAATGTGAGCTGTCGTCGGGCAGAGGTCAGCCACATAGAAAAACGTCTTGCCGGACGATCGGATGAGAACCGATTGATGTCCCAGGGTGTGGCCGGGTGTTCCGACCAGCCGGACACCCGGCAAGATCTCGCAGTCCCCTTCCACTAAAGTCAACTGGCCGCTGTGCTCCAACGGCTCCCAATTCCAGGGCAGATAGGTGGCTTTGGTCCGTTCGTTGGGATTGGTGGCGTCACGATACTCGCGGTCTCGGATGAAGTAGGTCGCCCGAGGAAAAGTGGGAATCGCCTCGTCGCCGATCAGATGTGTGTTCCCCCCGCAATGGTCGAAGTGCAGATGGGTGTTGACGACAAAGTCGATGTCCTCCGGCATCAGGCCCAGTCGTTCCAATTCTCCTACGACCGTAGTAGTATGCTCGATTCCGTAGATGTCGATTTCCTTCGCACTGTATTTATGGCCGCAGCCCGTGTCGATCAGGATGTTTCCGTTCTCGCTTCTGACCAACAAGCAGTTGAGTCCCAGGGTGATCCGATTGCGATCGTCGGGCTCGTGCTTCTTCGACCACAGGGGTTTGGGCACCACGCCGAACATGGCTCCACCGTCCAGCCGAAGGCTGCCGTCGGAAACCAAGGAGAGCTCGAAATCGCCCCATTTCATTCCAGCTCTTCGCTCCCGGGTTGAGATAGTTCGACCAGAACGCCTCCGGTGGAATCGGGATGAATAAACGCAATGAGTCTCCCTTCGGCGCCGATACGCGGCTGCTCGTCGATCAGTCTGATGTTTCTCTCCTTGAGAAGATCGAGCGCTTCCTGCAAGTCTTCCACCTCGAACGAGACATGGTGCAGCCCCTCGCCCCGGCGGTCCAGAAATCGGGTGATGGGCGAATCGTCGTCCGTCGGCTCGACGAGTTCGACCGCCGAGTCGCCCACGTGCATCACCGCCACCTTGACGTTCTGATCGTCGATCATCTCGACGCTTTCCATTTCAAGCCCCAGGTTCTTGTAGAACTCCGACGTGATGGCGATGGAACGGGTCGCGATTGCAATATGAGCGATTCGTTTGATCATGCTTTGTGTCCCCCCCTTCCCACCACCTTAAGGAGATTCTCCACGATCGTGTAGGGATCCAGTTCGCGATTCATCATGCGCTCCGCATAACGATCCAGAACCTCGTCGGAGATTTTCTGCTGGATGATGGATGCCAGACGCTCGCGCAGCATTTCCGTCAATCGTTCCCGCGAAATCTGCAGCCTCCGCTGCCCTCGGGATTCCGATGACTGGAGATGAGCACGATATGATGAAATGGCGGCCAGCAAGTCCTGCAACCCCTCCCCCCGTGTGGCCACCGTTCGAATCACGGACGGACTCCACGAGTCATTCCGGATCGCGATCGAAAGCAGGGCTTTGATTTCGTTCTCAGTCCTCTGGACCCCCTCGCGATCGGCCTTGTTTATCACAAAGACATCGCCGATTTCCATGATTCCGGCCTTGATCGTCTGAACGTCGTCCCCCATCCCCGGCACCAAAAGGACCAAGCTGCAATCAGCGGCCTTAACGATATCCACCTCGTCCTGGCCCACGCCTACGGTCTCAACGATCAGGATTTCGAAACCCGCCGCGTCGAGCACCAGCAGAGCTTCGTGAATCGAGGGAGACAACCCTCCCAGTTTGCCGCGTGTGGCCATGCTGCGGATGAACACCCCGTCGTCGCCTGCAACCGACTGCATTCGGATTCTGTCTCCCAGAACCGCTCCACCTGAAAAGGGTGATGTGGGATCGACGGCGATGACGCCCACCTTGGCGCCTTCTTTGCGGTAGTGGACGATCAACTGGTCGACCAGCGTGCTCTTTCCCGAGCCCGGGCTACCCGTGACCCCGATGATGAACGCCTCGCCGGTGTGCGGATACAGTTCCTTGAGGAGCCAAATGGTCTCGGCCTGCCAGAAACCGTCTTCGACCAGGCTCAGAGCACGGGCCACCGCGCGCGTTTCCGCGGCGAGGATTCGCTTGACTTGTTCTGAACTGCCGTTCTTGACGATGAGAATCCGTCCGGAAATAGGTCCGCCGTCGATCTAGCTCAAAAGCTCCCGCGCGATGACCATTCGCTGGATTTCGGACGTTCCCTCGCCGATCGTGCAGAGTTTCGCATCCCGCCAAAATTTCTCGGGAGGGTAGTCTTTAATATAGCCGTATCCGCCATGCAGCTGAATCGCCTGCTCGGCAGACCAAACGGCCACCTCGCTGGCAAACAGTTTCGCCATGGATGACTCTCTGGCGACCGACTTGCTCCTGTCCTTCTCTTCGGCTGCCTGATAGGTGAGCAACCGGGCGGCTTCGATTTGCACCGCCATATCGGCCAGCTTGAAACGTACCGCCTGCAACTTGGAAATCGGTCCCCCGAACTGCTCTCTTTCCTGAACGTAACGCAGACTGCAGTCGAGAGACCCGCGCGCAATCCCCAGCGCCATGGCGGCGATGGAGATCCGGCCCCCATCGAGGACGTGGAGGGAGTCCTTCAAACCTCCGCCTGCGGTGCCCAGCAAGTTCTCGGAAGGTACGAAGCAATTCTCCAGAATCACCGACGCCGTGTCGCTGGAACGGCAGCCCAACTTGTTCTCCTTCTTGCCCGGCTCCAGACCGGCAGTCCCCTTTTCGACGATGAAGGCAGACATGCCCCGGGTTCCGGCACCTGGGTCGGTCTTGGCCATGACCACATAGATGTCCGCGTAGCTGCCGTGCGTGCAGAAGTTCTTGTTGCCGTTCAGCACCCATCCGCCGTCCCTGGCGTCGGCTCGAGTCTGGGCGGCGCCAGCGTCGCTCCCCGATCCCGGTTCGGTCAGTGCCCAGGCTCCCAGAGCTCGTCCGCTGGCCAGGTCGGGCAGGTACTTCTCCTTCTGAGCGCTGCTTCCGAACAGGTAGATATGGTTCGTGCAAAGGGAGTTGTGTGCCGCGACGGAAAGTCCGATCGACCCATCAACACGAGAGATCTCTTCAATGACGATGACGTACTCCGCGTAGCCCATGCCAGCTCCGCCGTATTTGGCCTCTACCAGCACCCCCATCATTCCCATCTCGCCCAGCTGCCGAAACAACTGCTGAGGAAATTCCTGCTTTTCGTCCCATTCCAGGCTGTGGGGTGCGATCTCGTTGAGGGCAAAGTCCCGGACCGTTTCGCGCAGTATCTGCTGGTCCTCTGTGTCACGGGCGGCCATATCTGGAATCTTAGCAGGAAGCAGCAACCGGCCGTCGATCAACTGCCCACCAGCCCCAAGGCCGCGAGAACACCCCGTCCCCTTCTCCAAACACCACGTCCCCTGCCCCAAAACGCCGCGTCCCCTCCCCTCGTTTTCCCGGCCCTACCGCTGTCGGGAACAGCCCGTCCCTTCCTCGTTTCACTCGCTGTCTCCCCGCTTTGCGGGCCAGAAGTTGTCCCCTCGTGGTGGAACACCCCGTCCCCTTCCCGTCAGCAGCAGCCGCAGCTGTCCACTTCGGGAACACCCCGTCCCCTTCCCCTCCCCTTCCCCTCTTTTCCCGACCCGTCCACTGTCGGGAACAGCCCGTCCCTTTC
>JBFGHF010000054.1:0-11260 GCA_041578355.1 Acidobacteriota bacterium | reverse complement strand
CGGGCGTGCCGCGAGTTTGATGAGTTCGTCGAGATTCTCGAGGGGTGTGGCGCCGAGGTTGTGTTTTTCCCTTCCGCTTCCCAGCTCTCGCTCGATTCGATCTACGTCCGCGACGCGTCGGTCGTCTGCAAGATCGGAGTGATCCTCGGGAACATGGGCAAGGCCGCCCGCGCCGGAGAACCGGATGCTCAGGCCGCTGCTTTCCAAGACTGGGGCGTTCCCGTTTTGGGCCGCATCTCCGACCCCGGACGGCTCGAAGGCGGCGACGTGGCTTGGCTCGACCAACGGACCATCGTCGTGGGCAGGGGATACCGCACCAATGACGCGGGCATCCAACAGCTCCGCGCCCTCCTCGCAGACTCGGTGGACGACTTCCTCGAAGTGCCTCTCCCTCATTGGCGCGGTCCAGGCGATGTCTTCCACCTGATGTCGATCCTGAGCCCCGTGAGCGAGAATCTCCTTTTGGTCTACTCGCCTCTGCTGCCGGTTCCCTTCCGGGAGCAACTTCTGGAGCGAGGCTTCGGGCTGGTCGAGGTCCCCGACGGGGAGTTCGAAACGATGGGGACCAACGTCCTGGCGCTGGGCCCGGGACGTTGTCTGATGCTGGAAGGCAACCCCCGCACCCGCACGAGTCTGGAAAGAGCCGGAATCGAGGTTGTCGAGTACCGGGGCCGGGAGATCAGCGAAGCGGGCTGCGGGGGTCCCACCTGTCTGACGCGACCGATCGAGAGGAGATGAGGCCGCTGGCTGCTGACCGCCGACCGCTTACTGCTTACCGCCGACTGTTTGCCTCATGCTTTTCGGGGATGGATTTTCCTGCTGCGATTTGAGGAGGATGTCGATCTCGGTTTGGGAGCGGAGAATCAAGGCACGGACGGATTCGGGCCGCTCTTCGATCAGCTGCCGCACGCGCGGGCGGCTTCGGTTGGGGTAGTTCCAGACCCAGAGCAAAAACTTCCCGTCCCAGCGCTCCCGGCAGCCTTCGGCCATGTCGGGGCGGCGTTCGTTCCAATGCAGAGCCCATCGTTTGAGGACTCGCCAGATGCAGACTCTGCGGGGGAGGTCGAGAAAAAGCACCGCCTCGGAGGCTGCAATTCGGCGCTCCATGGTGCCGCTGTAGTTTCCGTCCATGATCCAGCGCGGAGCGGCAATGAGTTCATCCACGATGCTTTCCCACTCCTCCTTGGGTGGCTCCATCCATCCCGGCCTCCAGTGGTGACGGTCCAGATACACCACCGGCAAACCGAGAACATCGCCCAATCGACGGGCCAGCGTTGACTTTCCCGAGCCGCTGGAGCCGACGATGAGTATGCGCTGCGCGCCGTCGAGCATGGGATTCATTATTCCAGGATCCGTCTCCTGGCGGAATCGAAAGCTCAATGAGCAACTCTTTCCAGCTTTGGCTTCGTTTGGGGATCGCGGACGCCTAAGCGCGCAGGCCTGCCGACCCGAGGGGCCCACCGAGTCCGGGGCGCGCGGACGCGCCGACCCCACCCCTGGTGCGATGATCACCGGGCCTATATGATCGGGCTTGGACTCCTGACAACCGGCTGCCGGGAAATGGGAAACAACTCGAGCGCTCCGAAAACTCCACCGGTCCCGTTGGCACCCATCCTTTCCGTCAATTTCGTGGGGACGTTGGGTTTTAGTATCACCGCGGGCCGACGAGCCCAAGGGGCCGTCCAGGGAATCGCGAGCAGCGCCGGCGCCGTGGCCAGCATCCTCGGCTTGCTGCTGGGAGGAATCCTCTACGCTTCGCTCCAGCAGGGAGTCTTCTTCCTATCGGCGCTGACCATCTTGCTCGTCTTCGGGCTGTCCTGGGGCCTTTTCGTGCTGGGCAAACCGGAAAATCCGTCGAGTCAGGAGAAGTCCGCATGATGCCCCCGATCTGCGAGCTCTGCGGAAAAGACTTCCGGGGTCGCGCCCAGGAAGGGGGCTTGGTGCGTTTCTCAGATTACAAACCGCTACCGAGGGGGATGGTGGGACACCCCACCGGGTTGAGCTGGTTCTGCAGTCGGCACTACCGAGCCGCCGAGGCGCTCCGATCTCGCTCCCGTGGCGATGCGCTCCAATTGCTCGGCAAGAAATATCGTCTTGCGCTCTGGTTGAGGAGGATTCTGGTTCGCTTACGCTAGGAGCCGCGCGCTAAACTCTAAAGCGGTGACACCCGCAGACCCTCGAACGTGACTGCCGGATCGCTGAATTCTAAAGCTGTGACACCCGCAGACACCGGGCGGAATCAAGGAGAGTCTCGCCGCCAACTCCGGAAAGTGTAATGGAGGAACATGAATTTGAACAGTGACAAAAAGCCCGCCATCAGCCCCGCCCCGAACGGACCCTACCTGGTCACGGGACTCGAAGATCTGCTCGATTCGAAGGGCCAAAGGATTTCTACCAAAGCCTCCTTCGCCTTGTGCCGCTGCGGGGGCTCTTCCAACAAACCTTTTTGCGACGGGACCCATGCCACGATCGGGTTTTCCAGCGAGAAACGGCCAGAGCGCACACCCGACAACCTGGAAAGCTATCCGGGAGAAGAGGGCGCCGTTCACGACAACCGCGGAATCTGCGCGCACGCCGGTCATTGCACCAACGGCCTCCCGGAAGTCTTCCGCCTCAGGAAGGAGCCCTGGATTGATCCCGACGGCGCCGAACCGGAAGAGATCGCCAAAACGGTCGAGCACTGCCCCTCGGGAGCGCTCGGTTACTCGATCGGGGGTCGAACCTACGGCGACCAAGAGAGGCCACCGTCCGTTCTGGTCACGAAGAACGGGCCGTATGCCGTTACCGGTGGCGTTCCCTTGAGCGAGGTGGAGTGGGCGGAAGGCGCCTCCCGCGAGCATTACACGCTGTGCCGCTGTGGCGCTTCCAAGAACAAGCCGTTTTGCGACGGAAGCCACTGGGACATCGATTTCGACGACGGGAGTTGAGCGTTCACTCCCGGACGAACTCGTGGCGGCCAGCCGTCGGAAACGAGAGGAGCGGGGCAAATCGCCCTCCCGCTCGATCTGACCTGGGCGGAATCACCATGGTGCTCCCGCTGGAGGGCTCCGGATTGGCTGTTTTTCGGTTTTTCTCTCCATCGGCTCGGCCGGCGGTTCTTTGGCAACGCGGTTGCAGGAGGGATCGAGGGAGATGATCATGAAGACCGGTACCGAGAAGAAGAGAAAGTACGGCTGGTCCCTGGGAGCGGCTTTGGGCTTGGTCACGGCAGGGCTGGCGATCAGCCTGGTTGCGGCTTTGCCGGAGTTGGCGACAGGGGAGATGACCGCCTACGGGTCGTTGGTGGCCTGGATCGTCGGACCCACTCTATTCTGGCTGGGATTTTTCATCGCCGCCTTTGTCTTCACCAGACGGATTCTGCGGAAGAACTCAGGCTCGACCACCCCGCTACGGACCCTAGCCCTGGCCGCCGTCGCCCTGATGATTGCAGGCTGGACGGTAGTGGCAGGATTCCACGCCTACGAGTACACCGAATCGGACGTCTTCTGCGGATCCGCCTGCCATCAAGTCATGCATCCGGAGAAAATCACCCACGAGATTTCGCCGCACGCATCGGTTTCCTGTGCCAGTTGCCACGTGGGCAGGTCGGTGAGCGGGTATGTCGAAGCCAAGCTGTACGGAGTCAAGGAACTCTATTGGCTGCTCACCGACACCTATCACCGGCCGGTTCGAACTCCGATCCAAGCCTTCAAACCGGTGCGTGAGAACTGCACCGGATGTCACTGGGACGGTCAGTACTGGGGCAAGCTTCACCGCGATTACAGTCACTACATCACCGCCAACGACAATCAGGAGTGGACGCTAAAGATGAACGTAAAAGTGGGCGGCATGTATCGCGGAGGTGAACAAGGTGAGGGAATCCACTGGCACATGAAGCTCGACTCCAAAGTCTACTACGTCGCCCGCGACCGACAGCTCCAGGACATCCCCTGGGTCAAGCTGGTCGAGTCCGACGGCCGCGAAACGGTTTTCGAGAAGGATGACGGGCTGACGCCCGAGGAACTCTCGGCACATGAACCTCGCGAAATGGGCTGTTTCGACTGCCACAACCGCCCTGCCCATCAGTTCAAAGCTCCCATCCTGGCCCTGGACGACGCGATGCGTCGCGGCGCGATCAAGGCGGATCTGCCCGAGATCAAGGCAAAGGGGGTCGAGCTGCTTGCGGCCGACGACTACCAGAATCACGAAGAAGCCGCCGAGAGAATCCAGGAGGCTCTGACCGGCTTCTATCGCGAAAACCACCCCGCCTTGTTCGAGGAACGCCAAGCCGACGTCCAGGCGGCGGCCGACCAATTGATCACACTTTACCGTCAGAACTTCTTCCCCACCATGAAGGCCGACTGGAGGGCCTACCCGGACAATATCGGCCACTTTCTCTTCGAGGGCTGCTTTCGCTGTCACGGAGGCGAGCACAAAAGTGAGGACGGACGCACCATCTCGGCCGACTGCAGTCTCTGCCACGACATCGTGGTGCAGGGGCCGCCCGGCGAAGTGGAATCCGACCCCCGGGGCCTGGAGTTCCGCCACCCGGTCGATTTCGGCGTGCCCGTGTCGGAGATGGGCCGTTGCACGGATTGTCACGACGGAGCGCTGGGCGGATAGGGAGACAGAGCAGCCCAAACCGCCTTTTGCCAGCCAGAAAGATCCAGCAACAGAGCGCGACCCGTTGCCGAAGTCGCGAAATGATGGGTCCGCGGAAGTCGAGATCATCGCCCCGGGAACTCCCCGCTCTCCCTCCATCGCTTGGGGTGGCCCAGGATGGGCGCAACTAATCGGAAACTCTGGACCGGATCGAAGAAGACCTCGACACCCAGCGTACTTGCAGAGAATCGTTACGAAAGGACACAGTCATGAAGATCTCGCACTGCACCAACTGCGGAAGCCGCAATCAATATCGAAGCGAACCGGTGAGCGCGGGCGGGGGACACGCGCCCAACTATCTCCCCGGGCTGGGAGGATTTTTCAAAGCCGAGAAATTCCACGTCGTGGTCTGTCGTCAATGCGGTCTGACCCGATTCTTCGCCCGTGAGGTGGCATTGGAGAAGCTGGGACAATCGGAGAAATGGCGGGAGGCATAGTCACAAACTGGTGCATCTCTTCTCCCATCTCACGTCGTCGCTCGCTCGTTCTTCCCCCCGACTTGTCCCGTCGCCGACGGACGAAGATCGAACACCGAGATCAGATGTTCGATGTTTCCATGGTCATGAAAACGCGGTGTGAGTGCACGACCACGGACTCCCCCACAGAAGACGGAAGACGTAGGACGGAGGACGGAAGACGAAGGACGGAACACGAAAGCCCGTTCACCCCGTCAGCATGATTCTCGCGCAACGGGCGGCGCCGAGCAGGGCCGTCTTGGGGTTGAGGATGACCCTCACGGGGATGTTCTCCACGACGGGAGAGAGCCGACCCTTGGAGGTGAAGGCCTTGACGAATCCGCCCTTCTCGAGGGCCGCAAGGATCTTGGGAGCGATCCCCCCGCCCACGAAGAGCCCGCCGGTGGCTTTGCACTTCAGGGCCAGATTTCCCGCCTCGGCGCCGTAGAGCGACACGAAAAGATCCAAAGCCTGCCCACAAAGCTCGGAGCGGCCCTCCAGCGCGGCGTTGGAAATCACGGCCGCGGGATCCTCACTCGACATCTCCTCGGCCAGCCAGCCGGGCTCTTCACCCCGTCCCGTGTCACGGAGGAACGAATAGATGTTGAAGAGGCCCGGCCCCGAAACGAGACGCTCGAAGCTGACGTGGTTCCAGCGTTTCCAGAGATAGCGGAGAAGCTCGATTTCGAGTTCGTCGCGCGGGGCGAAGCTGCAGTGCCCGCCTTCCGAGGCCACCGGTTGAAGACGGCCGTCCTGACGGTAAAGGAACGCTTCACCAAGGCCGGTCCCCGCCGCGATCAACGCCCCGTGACCTTGCGGGTCCTCTTTGCCCCGGTTGAGAACGACCAGTTCCCTTTCGCGCACCAGAGGGATGCCGTAACCGGTCGCCTCCAAGTCGTTGAGCATGCGCACCTGTTCGATCCCCAGCGTTTTTCGAAGTACTCGGGCATCGACCACCCAGGGGAGATTGGTGGCCTTGACGATTTCGCCCACGATCGGCCCGGCAATCCCGAAGGCGGCGGCTTCGACCGTCTGGCTGGTCCGCTGGGAACTGGTTTCCGCCAGAAATTGGCGAACCACGTATTCCAAACCGGGAGAGTCGTTACTCGAATACCTTTGGTGGGCGACGATCTCGAGGCCTTCCCGATACCGAAAAAGAGCCAGATTGACCTTCGTGCCACCTACGTCACCTGCCAGGATCATTCGTCTCTCCGCCTTTCAACAGCCGCGCCGCCCCACGGTCCGTCAAGATTATCAAGCGCCCACTCGGACGAACCAGTGCCGCTGGCGGTTGGATTTCCGAATCGGCCGGGTCTACGACGCTTCGCAGGATCTCCGCCTTGGCTTCCCCGGTGACCAGAAAGACCACGCAGTCGGCGTTGTTGATGGCGGGGAGGGAGAGGGTGATCCGATGTGAGCCCAGCTTTTCCACATAGACGGCAACCACCGGCCGTCTCTGTTCTTCCAGCGCCCGACTTCCCGGAAACAGGGAGGCCGTGTGGCCGTCGGCTCCCAAGCCGAGAAGGACCAAGTCGAAGCGAGGCATGTCGTTTTCCGAGATCCCGAAACAGCGCCGCAATTCCCCGCAGTACTGCTGGGCAGCCTGCTGGGGCGCCAACTCTCCGTACATTCGGTGGATTCGGGAGGGCGCGATTCCGATCTGATCGAGAAGGACCCTTCGCGCCATGCCGTAGTTGCTCTCGGGGTGATCGGGCGGCACGCAACGCTCGTCTCCCCAAAAAAAATCGACCGGAGCCCAGTTTCTCACCGGCGACTCGGATCCGGCCAGCAGCTCGTAGAGCGGCTTGGGAGTCGATCCACCGGAGAGCACCACGCTCAGGCGCCGCCCCGCCGCGCTCGCCTCGGAGACACGTCGGGCCAACAGCCCGGCGGCCGAGCGGGCGACCTCTCGGGGGTCCCGATGAATATGGATTTCAGGGTCGTGTTTATCCAGGAACGTTCTCCCCCGGGCCAGCCCAAGCTCTGTCTGCAGAGTAAGGTTGGTCTTCCGTCTTCCGTCTTCCGTCTTCCGTCTTCCGTCTTCCGTCTTCCGTCTTTCGTCTTTCGTCGACAGTCAGGGAGCGACGACAAACCACCGGCCCGGCTCCAACAGTCGGTCCCTCAGGCCACCCCCGATCGCCATCCCCCCCAGCGGCGTCGCTTGCTTTACGAGGGTGTCTAAGAAGTTTCCACACGCTTGGAACGCCGGCATCCTTGCCGGCATCCGGGCGCTCGTGCCCGGCGGGGCCGGGCGTTGCCGCCTGGAAGGCGGCGTTCCAAGTCCTTCGCGGAGTTGCGCAGGTTCGAAAGGCACCCTTTTTCAACACCCTCGTGACGCGCACGGCTCAGTAAGGAAAATACATCACCGAAATCTTGAAATGAACGACTTCGCCACCCCGGCCGTCAATTCTGGCCGAGAGATATGATCTTGGCTGCCATCTGGAGTGCCTGTTCGTAGACGCGGTCTCGGCTCATGATTTCCAGTTCGCGAGCCAAAAGCTGAAACTCGTCGTCAGCCTCATGGCGCACCAATCGGCCGGGAGTCCGATCGCCCTCCAGTCTGACTTCCGAAACCAAATGTTCGCCTGCGCGGCGGACCTCGAAGACGTCACTGCCCCGGCTCCCCAACAAACTGACCTTTTGCAGACCGTCGCCTTTCCGGATTTCGATGGTCGTTCGGACGCTGCGTTTCCCGGCGGCGAACTCGATCGACCAGGTCCTTCCCGCTCGAGAGGCTCGGCGCGGAGACCAGTCGAGGCGGCTCGCCAGCCACCCCAAGGTGAGGAGAGCGCGCACGGACGGCAGTCCTTCCCCCTGGTCCTGACCCGCCGATAGCCTCACCTCTTCCAGCCGGTCGAGGTGCGGCCGGAAACCCGCTACGTCGAAAAAGGCGGAGATTTGGCGCCGCCAAGCGCTGAGCCGACCCCAGGCGAGATCGCTGAAAAGTTTGCCCGGCGACTTCTGATCGGCCAGGGCGGCGAGTTCCACGAGGAGCCCGGAGGAAGAGTTCAGTTTGCAGGAATCCACAATAATGCGATCGGAGATCTCGAGAAGATCTCGAAAGCTTTCGCCCAGTCGGGGCTGCTCGCGCCACCAGAGCACGACGGGTAGATCGGACACAAAGAGCGGACTCACGGCGCTGGCCAGTCGCCCGCCGTCATGCAGGCCCGCCTCGATCCAGATCTGCTCGCAACAGACCTGACGGCCCTTTCCGAAGCGATGGCACTGGGCCGTGACGTGGGCGCTCATCCCCGCATTTGGGCGTTCCGAGACCAGAAGAAGCAGGACCCGACCGGGGTGTTCGCTGGTCACCTCGGCCAGTCCGGTGCTCAAGGCGGCGACATCCGCCCCACTCGAATAGACGAGCAGATTGAGCACGCAACTGCGCACCAGTGCTTCCTGGCCGTCCTCGGCCTTGACGGCCGCCAGATCCTCCCAGAGCTGACGAAGTTGCTTTTGGATGTCCCGGACGTCCAAACCTGCTCTCTCGGCAGTGCTCATGCCAACCTCAAGGTCTCCGCCAGGCGCGGCCTTCGGGGGCCAGCCAGCGGTCGGCTTCCGCCGGTCCCCACGTTCCCGCCTCGTAATAGGCCAAGCCTTTCGCGCCTCGTTCCTGCCAGCTCTCCAGAATCGGAGTCAACAGTTCCCACGAGGCCTCCACCAGATCTCCCCGGGCGAAGAGGGTCGGATCGCCCAACATGGCGTCGAGCAGCAGACGCTGGTAGGCATCGGCCGACTTTCTCCCGAACGAAGCGCCGTAGTCGAAGTCCATATTCACGCCGCGCAGCCTCAGATCCTGACCCGGCAGCTTGGCGCGGAACTTCACGGTCACGCCCTCGTCGGGCTGAATCCGCAGAATGAGACGATTGGTGTCCCGGTTCGAACCGTCAGCCCCGAAAAGGGCGTGAGGCGCCGGTTTGAAATGAACGACCACCTCGGATGCCCTTCGGGGCAGGCGTTTTGCGGATCTCAAATAAAAGGGGACCCCGGCCCAGCGCCAGCTGTCCACGCGCAGTTTCACGGCTGCGTAGGTTTCCGTAGAGGAGTCGGGGTCTACCCTCTCCTCTTCTCTATATCCGGGCACCGGCCCGCCTTCGATGGATCCGGAAGTGTATTGTGCGCGCAGCGCCAGGCTGTCGATCTCTTCCACCGCAACCGGCCGCACAGCACGAACCACCTTGGTCTTCTCGTCGCGAATGGCGCCTGCCTGCAGGGACACCGGCGGCTCCATCGCCATCAGCGAGAAGACCTGAAAGAGATGGTTCTGGATCATGTCGCGAAGCGCGCCCACCCGATCGTAGTAGCCACCTCTTTTGCCCACTCCGATGCTTTCGGCCGCCGTGATTTGAACGTGATCGATGTAATGCCGATTCCAGAGTGGTTCATAGATGGCGTTGGCGAACCGCATGACCAGAATGTTCTGGACCGTCTCTTTTCCGAGGTAGTGGTCGATCCGGTAGATCTGCTCTTCGTCGAAGACGGCCAAGAGCCGTCGGTTGAGTTCCCGCATGCTTTGCAGGTCGGTGCCGAAAGGCTTTTCCACGATGACTCGGGTGAATCCGTCCGAGCGAGCAATCCCGTGTTCTTTGAGTTGCTCGGCGATGGTGGCAAACACGCTGGGCGGCGTCGACAGATAGAAGAGGCGATTGGGCCGGTCCAGGCAGAGTTTTTCAACCTCTTCCAGTCGGGACTTCAGGTCGCCCATGCTCTGCGCGTCTTCCGTGTCGCTGCGAATGTAGAAAAGGCTCTTGAGGAATTCGTCCACCAGCGCGCCATCGGAGCCCTGCAGATCGCCGAACTTCTCCAGTGCCGCTTTCATCTCGGCGCGAAATCGGTCGTCGTCCCAATCGGTCCGCGAAGTTCCCAGCAGCGCCCACCTGGCGGGCAGCAGGTTCTGTTGTGAAAGGCTGTAGAGAGCCGGCACCAGCTTGCGTGCGACCAGGTCCCCCGAAGCGCCGAAGATCAACAGGACGCTGGGCTCGGGTCTGCGTTCCAGCCGCAGTCCTTCGCTGAGTGGATTGACGGAAAGTCGACTCATTGACTCATCACCCGCCGCCGGTTCATTCCACCCGCCCCACGATCCCCATCCAATCGGTGTGCCGGGGCGAGCCATCCGGATCGTCCAACCGCTGGTAGCCGTGGGCGCCGAAAAAGTCCCTCTGCGCCTGGGTCAGATTGAGGGGCAGCCGGGCGGTCCGATAGGCATCGTAGTGAGCCAGGCTTGCCGACAGGGCGGGGACGGCCACACCCCAGCGCTGAGCCGCCTGCACCACTTCTCGCCAGCTCGAGTGCAGCTCCCCGAGGGTGGCGGCAAGTCCAGGGTGAGTCATCAGGCTGTCGAATCGACTCTCCTCCCGGAAGGCCTTCTTGATCCGGTCCAGCAAACGCGCTCGGATGATACAGCCCCCTTGCCAGATCCGGCTGATCTCGGACAGATCCGTGTTCCATCCGTACTCGTCGGAACCGGCCCGCAGCAGATCCATTCCCTGCGCGTAGGTCGATATCTTGGCGGCGTGAAGTGCGTCGTGGAGCTTGGAGAGAAAGTCCTTCTCGTCCGGGCATGAATGCGCCGCCGGTCCCGCCAAGATGCGGGCAGCGCGCTCCCGTTCGCTCTTGAGGGCGGAAACGAAACGGGACTCGATAGCCGCATGGATCGTAGGCACTGCAATCCCCAGATCGAGGGCGGCTTGCGAGGTCCACTTCCCCGTCCCCTTCTGACCGGCCCGATCGAGAATCACGTCGACCAGGGGCCGCTTCGTACCATCGTCCTGCACGGTGAGGATTTTGGAGGTGATTTCGACGAGGTAGGAGTCGAGGGGGCCGCTGTTCCAGGCGCCGAAAACGTCGGCCATTCGTCCCGCACTGAAACCCAGCCCGGAGCGCATCAATTCGTAGGCCTCGGCGATGAGTTGCATGTCGCCGTACTCGATCCCGTTGTGGACCGTTTTGACGAAATGACCGGCGCCGTCGGGTCCGCAGTAGGTGACGCAGGGACCGTCCTCGAGCTGGGCGGCGATCTTCTCGAAAACCGGCTTCAATAACTGATACCCGGATCGGTCTCCGCCCGGCATCAACGAAGGACCCCGGCGGGCGCCGCTTTCACCGCCCGAGACACCCACGCCGAAGAAGCGAAAACCCTTCTCACGGTAGTTCTTTTCGCGGCG
>JBFGHF010000053.1:0-11344 GCA_041578355.1 Acidobacteriota bacterium | reverse complement strand
TTCTTGCCGACTCGAGCGTTCTTGTCCAGAATCGCTCCTTTGATGTAGCTGCCCGCGCCGACTCCGATCGGCACCCTGCCCCGCGTCTGCTGCTCGTAATAGTCGGCGCCCATGACGAGCGAATCGATCAACTCCGTCTTCTCCCCGATCACGCTGCGGATGCCCACTACGGAGCGGCGGATTTTTGAATCGCGGATGAGGCAACCCTCGGAAATGATGCTCTGCTGAACGGTGCAGCGGGCGATGCGGCTGGCGGGCAAGAAACGAGGGTGGGTGTAGATGGGCCCGTTGACATCGTGGAAATTGAACCTCGGTCGCGCCAAGGTCAGATCCAGATTCGCTTTGTAGAAGGCGCTGATCGTTCCTATATCTTCCCAATATCCGTCGTAGATGTGTCCGTAGACTTCATAATCCTGCAGCGCAGCGGGAATCACGTGGCGGCCGAAGTCGAGCTTCGTCTCGTCGTCCAGTGAGGCAAGCAGGACATCCGACCGAAAGAGGTAGATTCCCATCGAAGCCATCAATGGTCTCTTTGCCCTCACGCCGTGATCCTTCCAGGTTGTGACGTCGACCTTCAGTTCGTCGATCAACTTGCGATCGCTCGGTTTCTCGTAGAAGTCGGTGATGCGGCCGTCATCGTGCATCTTGAGAATGCCGAAGGAAGGGGCCTTCTCGACTTCCACGGGAATCACGCAGATCGTGATGTCGGCTTTGCGCTCGATGTGCTGGCGGATCACGCTTGCGTAATCCATCCGGTAGAGCTGATCCCCCGACAGAATCAGGACGTATTCGACCGGGTCGACCATGACGTGGCGCAACGATTGACGCACGGCGTCGGCGGTCCCTTGATACCAACTCAGGCTCTCGTGGGTCTGTTCGGCCGCCAGTATGTCGACGAAACCCTGCGAGAAGAGCCCGAAGCGATAGGTCAAATTGATGTGGCGATTGAGCGACGCCGAGTTGTACTGGGTCAAGACGAATATCTGCTGAATTCCGGAGTTGATGCAGTTGCTGATCGGAATGTCGATCAACCGATACTTCCCGCCCAAAGGCACCGCCGGCTTGGAACGAACGAATGTCAGGGGGAAGAGGCGCGTTCCTTTTCCGCCGCCCAGGACAATACCGACGATATCTTTCATCGGCGGCATTCTAGCAACTGTCCGAATCCAAAGAAAATTACTCGGCGAAGGACAATTTGCTGTGGACCAATGATTTCACACTCTACACGTACGCTTGGTGAAGCGTCGGGCACCAGAATGTCGCCCTGCGTGGTCACGTGGCGACGGTCCCCTGAAGGCGACATCTCCCCCCGATTTATTGACGCCTTTGGGGGACTTCTTGACGCTTGCAGCCGATTGACCAAGTCTCCGTTCTCGGGTCTCTTTCATGCAAACCGGCGGCTCGACGTTCGGACTTGTGGTCGAGATCACTCGATCGGTTCCCCGGCGCGTGACAGCCATCACAGTCGAGGCCGATACCAGCCCTAAAGGCTTTTCCGCTCTCGGTTTGGCACAGCTCTTGCTACGAGACTCGTGATTCGGGTCCTGCAGGTTCACAACGGCTTCCGGACCCTGGGAAGTGAGGAACTGAGAAAAGCCTTCGAGCCCGGTCGGCCAGCAGAGACGGGTCGACCAAGAAGCAGCACGGTCGGAGGTCCGGCAAACAACTTTGTATCATGCGAAACGGTAAGTGGATTCCCCTGATATTCGTTTTCATCCTGCTCTCCAGCTTCTTGACGGGTTCCGGTCCGAGGTCTCGCAAGTCGTCTACCTATGACGAGAAGGTCGAGCCCGCACTGGCTCGGATCATGGCCTCGCTGGAAGCCTCCCGCGATTTCGAGAGTCGGATTCCCGTCATCGTCCAGGTTGACTCCCGCACTTTTCAGAGAGCGGAGAGTCTTCCTGGACTCGAGGACGCTCGACCGCTCGAGCTTGTCAACGGCTACGCGGATCAGGTCCCGCTGCGGGCCCTGCAAGGCTTGCTGCGCTCTCCCCATCTCGAGTACGTGTCGCTCGACATGCCCATCTATCCCAGCGCGGTCAATTCCAGCGTGGCCGACGACCTCGATCCGGGAGGGAACTGGTCGGGTAACGACGGTAGCCACTCCTGGAGCAACAGCTGGCAGGAAAGCGGCGAATCCAACGGCCCGGATTCGGGTCTGCTGCAGGTCGTCTCCGATTCATTCTGCGCGTCGGGCAACTGCCTCTACCTGGGAGACTACAACGAGACGTCGGGAGGACCCTGGAGTTTGACCCGCAAGGCAGACCTGAGCGGCGCATCCAGCGCCACCCTCAGCTACCACTTCGGGATGGAGGTTCGCTCCAACGAAGGCTTTCTCAAAGTGCAGGTGAGAAGCGGGGGCGGCAACTGGGCGACTCTCAAGACCTACGTGATCGACGACGGTGTGCCCGACGTCCAGGACGCTCAGGAGAGTTTCGACATCTCCGCCTACGCGGCCTCGGACACGGAGCTGCGTTTCCTGCTGCTTCGGGAGGATTCTCTCAACAGCAGCAGCAACGAAGTCGAGGGCTACTTCTACATCGACAATATCCAGATCGCCTTCGCCTCCTCGGGAGGCGGAGCGGGAACCCCTGTGACCGTGGACGGAAGCGGCAACCCCTATCTGGCGAGCATCGGACTCGAACAGGACTTCTCTCCGGGATCCGGCGTGAGCAACAAACTGGGTTACGACGGCCGGGGCGTGACGATCGCCGTCTTCGACTCGGGCATCGCTCAGCACCCCGATCTGCCGGGTTCTTTCGGCTCCCAGTTCGCGCGCGACGAGTTCAACACGCAGAGCTACAACAACAGCGACGGAACCCTGCCCTGGTCGGGTCCATGGGTGGAGGTCGACAACGACAGGATCGGCAACGGCGTCGTCCGCGTGCTGACAACCGAATGGACGGGCCACTGCTACGGCGACCAAGCCCATTGCATGAAGCTCAAAGCGACCTCGGTCGGTCCCTACGTCTACCGCGAAGTGGACCTGTCGGGAATGTCCCAGGCCACGCTCAGCTATTACTACGAACACGATCTCAGCGGCAGCGACGAAGTGGCCGTGGAGGTCTCGGGGAACGGCGGAGCCAGCTACACCACGCTCAAGACCTACGACAGGTACACGCCCGAACCGGGCTCCGAGAGCTTCGATATTTCCAACTATGCAGCCTCCAACACACGCATCCGCTTCCGAATCACGGATGAAAGCGGAGGTGACGCCATGTGGGTCGACAACGTCCAGATCGATGCTGCCGGCGGTCCCCTCTCTTTCGACTTCACATCGGGCGCTGCCGTCATGGCCTCGGAATACAACGACGACTACGGTCACGGAACACACGTTTCGGGCATCATCGCGGGCAGCGGCTTCTCTTCATCGGGTCAATATCCAGGAGTGGCGCCGGGCGCCGATTTTCTCCACCTCAAGGTGATCGGCAGCGACGGAAGCGGCCTGACCAGCAATCTCATCCAGGCCATCTCCTGGACAATCGCCAACAAAGACGCCTATGGAATCCGGGTGGCCAACCTCTCTTTGGGCCACGCCCCCTTGCAGTCCTACGAGAACGATCCGCTCTGTCAGGCGGTCCGAAGCATGGTCGATGCCGGAATCGTGACCGTTGTTTCGGCCGGCAATGTGGGCAAGACCGCGCTTTATGCCGAGGTGTGGGGTTCGATCACCAGTCCCGGCATCGAGCCTTCGGTCATCACCGTGGGCGCGGTCAATACCAAGGGAACGGCCACCCATTGGGACGATGTGGCGACTACCTACAGTTCTCGCGGCTACACGCGCTTCGACGAGCTGTTCAAACCCGATCTGGTGGCCCCGGGCAACGGGATTCCCTCCGCGGCCGAGTCTTCGAGTTATCTCCACAGCACCTACCCGCAGCTGCGGATCGACGGCAACTACATGAACTTGAGCGGGTCGAGCATGGCGACCGCCTTCGTCTCGGGCGTCGTCGCTCTGATGCTGGAGGCCAACCCCGACTTGAACCCCAATCTGGTCAAAGCGGTGCTGCTCTCCACGGCCAGCAAGATGACAAACGTCCATCCGCTGGTCCAGGGCAACGGCTTCCTCAACGCCTTCACCGCCATCAGACTGGCCGAGCAAATCGATGTGGGCAGCAAGAGGGTGATGTCAAATGTCGACCCCAGATGGCAGCTCAACGGGGAGAGCGGGCCCGAGGAGATCTGGGCGGGTGGAGCGCTGGCTCTCGAAGACCGCATCTTCTACTCCGATCTGGTGGCAGCGGGCACAGGGATCTGGGGAGACAGCCTTCTCTGGTCGGACAGCTTGCTCTGGAGCGACTCCGTATTGTGGGCGGAAAATCTGTTCCGATCCGACAGCGTGTTCTGGACCAACAGCGTCTTTTGGGCCAACGACTTGATCTGGGCTGACAGCTCGCTGTGGGCGGATTCGGTGCTCTGGAGCGATTCGCAGATCTGGGCGGATTCCGTTTTCTGGTCGAACAGCGTCTTTTGGGCCGACAGTGTCTTCTGGGGCGACAGCCTGCTTTGGGGCGACGACTACGTCGACACCGACCAAATCCTGCAGGGCGACCCCTGATTCGAAATTCGAAATTCGAAATCCGAAAGAGGCACCTGCAACGGCTCGCGTTCCGGTTGCCTTGCAGGCGAAACCTCCCTCCGGCGCTAAAGAGTTATCCCGAAGTCTTCGCGCAACGTCCGAAGGTAGTCTTCCTGGTCCGCCATCGCGCGCTCGGCGCGCTTTCCTTCGTCTGTCGTGATCAAGCGCATCTCGCTGAGCGTGATCCGGCCTCTGAGCGTCGCCAGCGAGCAGACCCGCTTTTGTGTGAAATGGGATTCGGGTGACGTCTGGTGATAGAGGCAGCGGGGCCCGAAGTCTTGATAGGCGCGCGGGGTCAGGTCGAAGCGGTACTGAGCGGCCCATTGCTCCTCCCGCCCGCGCTGCATCACGATGAAGCGTCGCTCGCCCGTCCGGTCGATGCGGAACTCTCCCTCCAACTGGCTTTGCTCACTCCCTTGGTCCAGTTGCAGGGGCTCACGGAACGAGTCACCGAATCCGACGTCGACCAGCCAACGCTCGCTGAGACAGACCAGCAGCGCCATGTGGTCGAACTCGGTGCTGAATTCTCTTTCCGACCCCATCACTCCGGCGGAGAGCATCGTCACCTCGAAGCCCAGCTTGCGGAGCAGAGCCGCGAACAAGCCGTTCAACTCGTAGCAGAATCCACCGCGCCGCCGCAGCACGATCTTCTCGAAGAGGGCCTCGTCGTCAAGCACGATCGGCTCGCCGTAATGGATGCTCAGGTTCTCGAAGGGGACGGTGTAGAGGTGGGCCAACTGCAGCCTGTGTAGCGTCTCCGCCGTAGGATCGAGCGAACCCCGGTAATCGATACGGTCGAGGTAGGCGCTGACGTCCATAGGGCATTCCCGCGATCGAAACCTTGTCAGGTTCCCCACCCCAGAATGCCATTATCAGCCCTGACACTTCCAGTTGGTCGCAGCGCAAGAGAGCCCTTCGCCGGATGCAAAAAGACCTTGCGCTGATTCGCCTTGCAAGG
Organism: Acidobacteriota bacterium; assembly: GCA_041578355.1. Taxonomy (GTDB): domain Bacteria; phylum Acidobacteriota; class UBA6911; order RPQK01; family JANQFM01; genus JBFGHF01. The sequence goes on along the minus strand of JBFGHF010000053.1, from coordinate 5,807 downwards.
CCCCTGAAAGGCCGTTGCTCCGGCCCGCAAACTGGCATGAATCGTGCTCGCAGGGCGGGCGCTGCAGCGCTCGGCGCTCACAAATCCGTTTCCCCCAAAGGCAGGTCGGCGCGGCGCGACGCCACCCAAGCGCCCCCTACGATGGTCAGCCAAGGCAGCAGAAAAAGAGATAGATTGGCCAGGATTTTCGAGGCCACTTACTCACCAGTCGAGACCGCAAGGCTCACGTTCCACTTCCACGACCGAGGCTCCAACGGCGCGAAGACTTTGAACGAGTTCCCGTGGCTAATACGCTGTGTCGACCTAGAACGTCGTGGCCGCGTCCCCGGGATCACGGCCCGGAAGGCCGTGCCCGGGGCTGCAAACTGAGTTTTAGTTGTTGGGCGGGATGATCTGTCCTCGGATTTCCCCACCCGGGTTGGCCGCGGAGTGGACGTTGACGTAGAGATCCCCTGCCAGAAGATCGGCCAGGTTATCGGCCGACAGATTCCAGACTGCGGAAAACGGGCTCGACGGATCGGAAAACGGAAAGACGACTCCGCCGTTGGTCCCCGCCGGCGCTCTGTGAATGTGGGCCGCCACCGCGGCAACGTCATGCATGCAGGTGATGCTGAACTGGGTCTGGTTCGTGTTCAGCGTGGCCATGCACATGCCCGACGAGGTGGTGTCCACAGGCGGGTTTTCCTGATCGCCGCTGAGCGGAATCTCGAATTGGATCTTTCCACCCGTCTTCTCGACGTCCACGTCCAATCCGCCCAGCGCCGGCTCCATCACCGCGCCGAAACCCCCGCCGATGCCGGTAAAGAAGTTGGTGTAGGTGCCGGCCACGCCGTCGAAGCCCGCTACCACCCAGGCCGCTCCGCTGAAGTTCTGATCGAAGCCCAGGGCGGCCCGGATGATCTGACTCAGCAGGACCCTCCAAGTATGTCCCTCCCGAAGAACGCCGTTTTCGTCCAGGCCGAGTCCGACGTTCGGATATGTTTCCGATTCGAAAACATAGCGCTCTCCGTCGCCACCCAGCAGATAGACCCAAAGGGCGCCCTCGCGGTCGCTCTTGTCGTCCCCGTTGACGCTGGGGATGTTGGGGGGCGTTCCCAGGATGTTGGTGACCGAGATCGCGGTGTCGCCATCCACTCCCCCGTTGATTGACGAAAGAAAGGCAGCGAAGACCGCCGTCTGGCTCGTCGTCACCGCGACGCCGAGAAACGAGCCCGGTTCGGGAGTCCTTTTTTCCGCCCCGGCGTTGCCAGCGAGGCAAAAGGTGACGATAACCATTCCAATAATGATTTGTTTCATGAGACGCATTCTGAAATCCTCCGTGGGAGTGCTAGGCGGATGGCTCCTCCGCTCATTTCTACTAGCCTGGAAACAGGGCGTTTCTACCATCATTCCGTCGTTGGATCAACCCTGCACATGACAACATCCTCATGGCCCCTGCCCCGCGACAACCCGCCTTGCGAAGGCCAAAGGCTGGTAAAATATGATGGGCTTTGACAGATTAGCCATCGACCGATCGTCGAGATCCCCTCCCAGGCTTTTTGCAGAGAAGAGGGTGAAGTGCATTTAAAAGGTACTTTCTTGCTTTTGATCACCTGCCTGGGCGCCGCTTTGCCCGAACCAATCCTGGCCGATTCGCTGGTTTTCGAGCCCAGCAAGGACAACACCCTCTATGAGGACGCCACGGGGTCCGTCAGCAGCGGGGCCGGATCGAGCATTTTCGCGGGCAGAACCAACCAGAACGCGATTCGGCGGGCTCTGCTGGCTTTCGACTTGAGCGCCATCCCGCCCGGATCTGTGGTCAACAGCGTGTCGTTGACGCTCACTCTGACCAAAACCATCGATTTCGGCACCAGGACCTACTCCCTGCATCGCGTGGCGCGGGACTGGGGCGAGGGAGCCTCGAATCCCACCGACGAGGGAGGGATGGGCGCGCCCGCCAGCGCCGGGGACGCCACCTGGCTGCATACCTTTTTCGACGACCAGTTCTGGGAATCCGCCGGAGGCGATTTTCAAGGGCAGGCCTCGAGCCATCTGGAGGTGGGTCGCGAGACGGAGGGCAGTACCTGGCCGTCCACGGCCGAGCTGGTCCAGGACGTCCAGCACTGGGTCGACAATCCGACGGAGAACCACGGCTGGATCCTGATCGGGGGCGAGGAGGCTGCTACGACCGCCCGTCGCTTTGCAAGCCGCGAAGATCCGACTCCTGACAACCGACCCAGGCTGGAGGTCGACTTCACTCCCCCCGAGGCCCTTTTGGAAAAGCTGTACTTCGCACAATTCGGGAACGGGGACGGCTTCTTCAGTCAGATCTTGCTTTTCAGCAGCGACACGGAGAACGAAACCGAGGCTCGGATCATCATCAAGAAGGACGACGGCTCCGCCTTCCCGGTCGTGCTCAACGGCCAAGAGTTTTCGCAAGGCACAGTCGACTTGACGGTGCCCCCCTCCGGGTTGCGGGTTTTCCAGACCGATGCCAAGGGTCCGGTCGGAGCGGGCTCGGTGACGGTCTGCTCCGACCGACCCTTGACGGGCTTGATCATCTTCGGAGGAGGCTTCGGGCTGGCGGGCGTCGCCAGCAGCCCGCTCCTCGAAAGCGGTTTCACGGGGCCCGTGGAAACCAGTGGCGCTCTCGGCATCGATACCGGCGTCGCCATTCAGAATCTGGGCGAGCAGGGCATCACGATCGACCTGGAGTTGCTGGACACCGAAGGCCAAATCGTCGCCACCTCACAGATTTCCCTGCCCACGATGGGCCACACGGCGCAGTTCGTCACTCAGATCCCCTGGGACCCCGCGGTGGACTTCTCCGATTTCCGGGGGACGGTGAGAGCAACGGCACCCGGGCCGACGGCGGCCACCATGATCCAGGTGCGGCAGCCCGCCCAATTCGCAACGCTGCCCGTGACGCCGCGATGACCGAGGAACTTGCCGGAGCGAGCGCTCAGGTGAGGATCCTGTGACCACCGTCCGGCGGCGACAGCAGCCTGGAATCACTTTCCGCAGTACTTTCTTGCCGTCAGATGGCATAATCAGGTGTCAAAGGTGATAGGAACAACTAAGCAAGGAAGAATGCCATGAGAATCCTCCGAATCGCGGTCGTGCTTGCTCTGCTGTCAATCATCGGCTGCGGCGGCCCGCCGCCGGACGCCGAGGTTCAGGCCGCGGAGCAGGCGTTGCAAAGCGCTCAACAAGCCGGCGCAGACGTTTATTCCCAAGAGGGCTTTCAGGAGGCCCAGCAGTCGCTGGAGGCGGCCCGTCAAGAGATCGCCGTGCAACAGGAAAAGACGTTCGGGGTCGATTACACGAACGCTCTCGAGCTGCTGGAGACCGCCAAATCAAAGGCTGAAGAGGCGGCGGCAGGAGTAGAGGAGCGGAAAGAGGAACTGCGCGCCCAGGCCCAGCAGGCCGAGCAAGAAGCCAGCGAGGCCATCGAGCAGGCGAACGAGGCCCTGCGCCGGGCTCCTCGGCGTGGAAAAGGCGCTCGAGCCGACATTGCCGCGCTCACCCGGGACCTGGACGGCGCCAAGTCGACGCTAGCACAAGCTCAAGGCGAGCTCTCCAACGACGACTTGATTGCCGCTCTCGACCATTTCAAGGAGGCAAAGGCCCAAGCGGAGAGATTGATCTCCAACATCCCCAGTCGCAGGTGAAGGATCCCGAATCCTTCCAGGAGCGATTCGAATGCGATCGAGATTGGGCTTCAGAGGCGCCGCGGGCCTGCTGTCGCTCTGGGCGCCGGCTCTACTGGGAGCCTGTACCGTTCGACCGCCGCTGCATCAGGCTGAGACCCTGCAACACCTGGAACATCGCTTGTTAGCCGAAGAGGCGGAAGTGTATCTTCCGGAGGAGACGGACCAACTCCGCGCCCAGATTCGGTCGACTCTGCGAGTGGAGAACTTCCTGCCCGATCAGCGTCTGCTCTCGAATCCCGCAGATCTGAGGGAGCGAATCGAGACGCAGGTCTGGGAGGCCTACGCGCTGCTCGACGAACTGGCCTCGCTGCGCTCCCGTCTGCAGCAGGAGCAGCAGACCGCACTCGGTTTTCTCGCCTCCCACCTTGTCGAGCACCGGAGCTACCGCGACTATCCGGAATTGTCGGCACTGGCGCTGGAAATCGAAGAAAAGCTGTCCCAGACCGTGGACTTCGGCAGGCCGGGGGCCTACCGGCACAATCTCGAACTCATGCTCGAAATCGGGGAGCTTTTCAGCCAGCTGCGACAGAGCTGGTTGCGCTATAACGGAGGCCCTCTCTCGAGCGATGAAATCAAGCACGAACTCACGGCTTATCGAGAGGAGATCCAGGCACTTCAGCCCGCCGACAAGTTCATCGTGATCGACACGGCGATCAACCGTCTTTATGTCAGACAGGGGCAGCGAATCCTGCTCGACGCCGCATGTTCGACGGGAAGCGGACACCGACTCGCCACGTCGGATCGGGAATGGGACTTCCAGACTCCCCGCGGCGAATTCGTGGTACGCCAGAAACTCGAGGACCCGGTATGGTGGAAGCCCGACTGGGCTTTCATCGAGGCCGGCGAACCGGTCCCGACCCGGAAACGAGACCGCCTCGAGTACGGCGCCCTGGGAGACTATGCACTGGCTTTCGGCGAAGGATACTTCATCCATGGAACGGTCTACACCCGGCTGCTGGGGCAACCCGTCACCCACGGGTGCGTGCGGGTGGGCGAGAGCGAGCTCGCCACCTTGATTGAAATAGTTCCGGTGGGAGCCAGAATCTTTATTTTTTGAGTGACAATGAAACGCTGCTTCCGATCTCTTCCCGCGCTCTTCCTGTTTTTGCCTGTCTGGGCCGGGACCGGTAACGGAACGGCCCATGAAGAGAGATCCGTACGCCTGCCCTTGCTCCACCTCAAGCTCGAGCTTGCCCGGGAAAACCGGGCGGGCTTTCATATCGAAAGCAAAGCGGTGGTCGTCTATTTTCGGGGCATGGAACTCAAGAGAGTCCCCGTGGTGAGAAGCGAAAGCTGGTTGAATCGGCCGCTCGCCTTGTCCAGAACGCTCTCGCTGACCCCGGCTCTCGAGATCCCGGTGTTGGATCTCAGCGGCAAAGACTCCCTGCCCTCTCTGGACCCCTTGGCCCACACCCTCAGACTGGACGACATGCCCGACACCTTCGAGGTGGCCTTGGCCGACGGCACCATGCTTTTCGTGACTTCCGACGAGAAGAACCTGACGGTGTTCTGCGAACTCAAGAAAGGCCGCGGCTCACCCGCCAATACGTTGCTGGCGCAGGCCGATCAGATGTTGTTCCTGCTGATGACGGCGGACGCGGCTCGTCAGTTCTACTGGGCTCTTCGCCCGGGCGCTGGCGTGATCTACTGACAGAGCTGCGCTGGAGTCACGACCTGCCTTCAGCCCTTGGCTGAGCGAAGCGACACCCCGAAGGGGGTGCAAAAACCGCAGCTGTTGCGCCCCGCCGGTCAAGGTCGACGATCCACTGCAATGCTCCGGCGGAAGCTGTCGCGAAGGGCGCTCGGCGACACCAGATCGACCCAGTTGCGCATGGCGCCCAGGCTGCAGCCGAACTTGACGTGGCCTTTGCCGAGATCGAGCTCTTCGATGATCTGCTCGCAGGAGCAGCCGGCCGTATCCTGGATGGTGAAGACACGAGGACCGTCATCGCTGTCGTCGTCACTTGCGTTGCTGTCGTCGTCACTGCCGTCGTCCGCGCTGTCATCGTCGTCGCGACCGGTGTCGAAGATCCCGTCGTTGTCAACCAGGGCATAACGATTGGGCTTCAATTCCCGGGTCGGAACGCCCTCGGGGATGACGGTGCCGGCACACAC
>JBFGHF010000052.1:0-11352 GCA_041578355.1 Acidobacteriota bacterium | reverse complement strand
GTCCCTTTCCCGAAGAACCCGACCGGAAGCATGCAGCCGCGGGACTCGAAATTCTCATTTCTCCCATCGCCCTTGCCCGTTCGCGTTGTTCTCGGTTCGTCTTTCGAGTGCGCAAAGTCCGAAGCGAGAGCGCCCGAACGGCCAAGTGAGATGTTCGAGATGAGAAATGCGAGGTTTCGCCGAACGGCCAAGTCGAGAGTCCCAGGAACAGCCCGTCCCTTTTCCGGAAGAACAGCCCGTCCCCTATCCAGCTCTCGGAATCGGGATCGCCTTCGGGATCGGGATCGGAAAGAACAGCCCGTCCCTTATAGATCGAGGGGTTCTTGGAGGGTGTGATAGCGGCGGAGATCGAGGGGGCCGAGTTCCTGCTTGCGCCCCGAGGGCCAGCGGATCCAGATCTTTTCGATTTTCTCTCCCGACTCGAACCCGAAGACCAGCCGGGGGTCATGGGCGGCCTGATAGCTGCCTCCCCCGTGGCGTTCCCGGACCAGACTGCGCGTGTCGGTCTTCACCGTCACACGAGCCCCCACGGCGTCTCGATTGCTCGCCGATCCAACCAGATGAACACCAAGCCAATCTCGGCTGCTGCCTCCCTCGTTGCGCAACAGAACCGGGGGCTGATTGTTGTTGACGAAGAGCAAGTCGGGATCACCGTCGTTGTCGTAATCACCGACGGCCAGCGCCCGTCCCACCAGCTTGCGCTGCCAGATGGGACCCGCAGCGGAGCCGACATCCTTGAACTTTCCACCCTGATTCTCGAGAAGCAAGGGGGGCTCGGCGTACTCGATCCCGGATTTGTAGTAGTGGATGTTGTCGACGACATGGCCGTTGAGGACGACAAGGTCCAGATCGCCGTCGTTGTCATAGTCCAACCAGCGGACCCCGAAACCGCTGTAGGGCAAGGCGACTTCCCCCAGCTGAGCAGAGATCGTCACATCGTCGAAAAACCCGTCTCCTTGATTGGCATAGACGTTGTTCATTTCGTAATCGATGTTGGTGACGACAAGATCGACTCGCCCGTCTCCGTTGAAATCGCCCAGGTCGGTGCCCATCCCGGATTCCGGGCGGGCGGTGATCCCGTAGGCAACTTCGGAGATCAGAGCCGATTCTTCGAACTTCCCTTTTCCCAGACTCAGGAAAAGATGGTTCGCCACGGCGTCGTTGGCGACGTAGAGGTCGGACAAGCCGTCGTCGTTGACGTCGCCGGTGACCACACCCAGGGCTTTGCCGGGCAGATGAACACCCGAGCTCTTACTCACTTCGACGAAGGTTCCGTTTCCCCGATTTTCAAAAAGCAGGCTGGAGATGGGTTGGAAGTAGTCGGGGTGGCAATAGGAGCGCCGGTCCTCGCGTCGGTCGCCGCAGTAGACGTTCTTATCGAAGTCCCAGTCCAGATAGACGCAGACGAACAAGTCCAAGTCTCCGTCGTTCTCCAGATCGAAAAAAGCGGCGCTGGTCGACCATCGATTCGATTGCAGGCCTGCTTTGGCCGTCATGTCTTCAAAGGTCCCGTCGCCGCGGTTGCGGTAGAGGATGTCGGGTCCAAAGTTGGTGACGTAGATATCGGGCCAACCGTCGTTGTCGTAATCCCCGACGGCCACACCCATTCCGTAGGCCTGCCCTTCGACACCCGCCCGTTGGGTCACGTTGCGGAAAGTGCCGTCCCCGTTGTTTCGATAGAGGGCGTTGACGACCTTCGACTTGCCCGGGCTGTGAGCATGGGGCCCGCTGTTGACCAGATAGAGGTCCAGCCAGCCATCGCGGTCGAAGTCCAGAAACGCCGCCCCACCCCCCATGGTCTCGATCAGGAACTTCTCGGCGGTGGCACCGTTCTGATGTTGCCAGCGGATGCCCGCCGATTCGGTGACCTCGACAAATTGAACCTGTTCAGAAAGAACGTTTGCAGCGAATAACCAGAGGACTACGGCTGGACAACAGCTGCGCATGAAAGGAGATTCTAGCACGCTCGAAGCACCTTAACTGTCCGTCGGAAAGGGACTTGGAGAGGTCGTCTGGCGATGCCTCCCGGGAGCTGCCTGGAAGGCCGCGTTACGGGATGGCCCGCTTTTCGGTCGGCGCCCGTAACGCGAGCATCCTGCCCGCCGGTCCTCCCTCTCGAGAAGGGTGCCCGCTAAGGAAGTTTCTTCGCCGCCTCGTAATTGAGCCGAAAATCGCTCCGATCCGGTTGCAGGGACAAGGCCGCTTCGTATTCTTCGAGTGCGGCGTGTCGTTGACCCAGGGCCAGATAGATGTTGCCCAGCAGGTTTCGCACGTCGGCGTCGCCGGGCCGCGACGCTTTGGCTTTTTCGGCATGCGAGAGGGCGCGCCCCCGGTCGCCCTGTTCATACCAGTAACTGGCCATCAGGTATTGCAGATCGAAAGATTGAGAATCGATGGCTTGTAGCGCCTCGAGATGCCGGTAGGCCCGATCCCACAGGCCCGACGACATGTAGATCTTGGCCAAGAAAGAGTGGGCGGTCGCGTCGCGCGGATCGATTTCGAGGATTCGCCCGAAGAGGTCTCGAGCCGCACCTGCCTCTCCTTGCTGCAATAGCTGCAGAGCCTCGCGGTGCAGTTCTAGCAGCTGGCTATTCTGAGCTTTCGCCTCCTCACGCCGGTCGATGCCTTTTTGGAAGAGATCGAAGTAGATTTTGGCCTTCTCCCTGTTGCCGAGTCTCCGATGGGCCTGCCCCAATACGTATGAGATACGCGGGAATTGACTGGCCCGAGGCTCGATGACGCGCAGCTGCTCGATCACCCGGGCGGGCTCGTCGAGCTCGATGAGCACGACTCCCAGTTGATAGAGGTAATCCGCATGATTCGGCTCCAAGGCGAGGGCTTCGAGAATGGCATCTCGTGCCTGGTCGAACCGGTTCTGGAAGAAATACGCAAGTCCGATCGAGTAATGGGCCGAAGCTGCGAGGGAAGGCACTGCCGTCAAGCGTCGAAAGATTTGGATGGCCTCATCGAAACGGCTTGTCTTGAGGTCGATTTGAGCAAGCCGGAACTCCACGCGACCGTCGCGCGGCTGGATTCGGCCGAGAATTTCCCTGGACCGATCGAAGCGCTCGAAACGATAGAAGAGGTCCCCCAACAACCAGAGTTCAGGGCCGTCCAGCCGAGCCAGGAACGTCTCGTCCTCAAACCGCGCCAGGACCGCCAGTGCCGACGGCGCCTTTCCGGCCCTGTGCAACACTTCACTGTAGGTAAGCACGAATTCGGGACGGTCAGGATCGAGTTCCACTGCCCGCTCCAGACTGACAAGCGCCTCCCGCAGACTCCCGGTTTCGGCCAAGGCCAAGCCGGAATAGAAATGCGGCTCTGCGTTGCGCGGATCCGCGACTATCATCTCCTCAAAGACAGCCAAGGCGCCCCGATAGTCTCTTTGGTCGAGCAGACGTCGACCCTGCTCGAGCGAAGCCTGAAAAGACATGCCCCACGCCAGGGCGGCGATCAACAGTGAAGGCAAGGGCCCCATGCCGTCAGTTTACTCGTCGCCGCTCCCGGCGGGCAACTTGGGACTCGCGGACCGCTTCTCCGGAGTGCCGCTTGCTCACGCGCGCGGCTCAGTAAGCAAGAATACAAATGCCAAGCCGAGAACAGGGGCTGTGCCGACGAGTTGGGACCGAGCGGCGATGCACTTCGGAGGTTTGAGGCCGAACCTGGATCCGCACGGCTGCCATATAATGAACCGCGTGTCAGCAAAGGCATTTTCAATGCGGGCGAAAGCAACGGCCGGATTCCGCCTGACGGCGCTCGCGCTCGCCTTGTTCCTGTTCAGGGGTGGAGCTGCCATAGGCCAACCGGTGGACTCGACGGCTGCGGAACGCCCCAATTTGATCCTCATCACCGTGGACACGCTGCGCGCGGATCATCTGTCGACCATCGACCCGCAAAGCCCGGTGGCCACTCCGGCAATCGACGCGATTGGAAAAGACGGGGTGCTCTTTACGCGGACGTTGACTACCACACCCCTGACCACTCCGGCCCATGCTTCTCTGATGACCGGAGTTTTGCCGCCCACTCACGGGGCCCGCGATTTTGTCGACGGCTTGCCCAAAGGACCCGCAACCCTGGCCGAGACTTTGGAGCGAGCCGGATATCGCACAGCCGGCTTCGTGAGCGCCGCTGTTTGCGACCGGAGGACTGGCCTGGCGCGCGGATTCAGCCACTTCAGCGACGGCTTCGACCAGTTTCTGGACGAGGATTCCCGTGTCTCCGAGCGTCCAGGCAAGGAGACCCTGGACCACGCCGTCGGCTGGCTGGATTCCCTGCCCCAAGGACCATTCTTTGTTTGGCTGCACTTCTACGAACCGCACGACCCCTACGAACCGCCCGAGCCCTATCGATCTCGCTTCCGCGAAGACCCTTATGCGGGCGAGGTGGCGGCAATCGATGGCCTGGTTGCGGAGTTGGTGCTCTACCTCAAGAACAAGAATCTCTACGATTCCTCGGTGATCTCCTTGCTTTCGGATCACGGAGAGGGATTGGGCGATCACGGAGAAACGAAACACGGATTTTTCGTCTATCAGAGCACCATGCACATTCCCTGGCTGCTCAAGGCGACAAAGGGAGATTTCGCGGGCAGACGGGTGGCCGACAACGCCAGCATCGTGGATGTGTTCCCCACCCTTCTTCACGTTCTGGGAATCAGCCGCGATTTCTGGCCCCGTGGTCTGCACGGCGTCAGCCGCTATCGGGCCATGCGCGGCCAAACGGACCGCAGCCGCCCGGTTTATTTTGAGAGCGTCTCTCCCTTCAATCAGTTCGGCTGGAGCGAACTGCGCGGACTGGTGCTGGGGGACTACAAACTGATTGAGGCCCCGCAGCCCGAACTGTACAACTTGGTTCGAGATCCGGGTGAGACGTCCAATCAGTTCTCTTCGAATCGGGCGATGGGCCAACAGCTTCGCCAGACCCTGATCGACCTTGAATCGAGACTGGAACCCGTCGAGGCCCCTGATCGGGCGATCGACCCCGAGTTGCAAGAACGACTGCGCTCCCTCGGCTACGTCGGAGTTTCCAGTCCGGTTCGCCCGGCGGGCGCCTCGGCCGACTTGGCCGATCCCAAAGAGAAAGTCGAGGTCTACGAACTTGTGCAGCAGGGTGTCGAAGCCGCCCGCCAACGGCGTTGGACGGAAGCGATCCGCCTGTTGAGCGGAGCCGCCGAAAAAGAGCCCGCCTCACCCGCCATCCTCACCAGTCTGGCATTGGCCTACCGTGATTCGGGGCAACTGGCCGCTTCCCTCGACTGGTTCCGCAAAACCCTCGATCTGAGGCCGGAGGACACAGCGTTGCGCCTCGAGTTCTCCAAGGTCCTGCTCGCCCTGAAAAGGACCGAAGAGGCGGGAGCGGAATTGGAAAGGGTCGTCTCCGACGATCCCAACCTGGTGAAGGCTCTTTTCAATTTGGGAATCCTCCGGGCTCAGCAAAGCAGATACAAGGAAGCTTCGTCGTTATTCGGTAGGGCCCTGGCACTTCGGGAAGATTCCGCGACGCTCCGCTCGCTGGCGCTCTCCGAGTTTCTCGAGGGGCGGTCGGAAGAGGCTGAGAAACACCTTCTTCGAGCGCTGGAACTCGATCCCGCTGACAGGCGGGCCCACTTGCAGCTGGCCCAGATTTATTCGGCGCGGGGAGAAGTGGAACTCGCCCGCCGCCACGACGAGCTCGCCCGCCGGCCTTGAACCGTGGACCGTTCACTCCCGTCTCCGTCTTCTTCGAATCCGACTTTCTCCTATAATGACTCGGGTGCTCAGCTCTCCACGGTTTTTGTTGATTTCCGCTGTCCTGACAGCGTTATCGGGCATCCCGGCCGGGGCACAGCCTCCCTCCGTGGTGATGGTCACGATCGACACGCTGCGGGCCGATCGCGTGGGCTCAGAGGATTCGATCACGCCTGCCCTCGATGCCCTGGCCCGGGACGGCGTCAGCTTTCGACGCGCCATCGCCCAGGTTCCGATCACACTGCCCTCCCATATCAGCATCATGACCGGGACTTATCCGATGTATCACGGGATACGCGATTTTGGTGGTTTCAAGCTCAAGGATGAGCGGGAGACCCTTGCCGAGATTCTTCGAAGTCAAGGCTATAAAACAGCGGCGTTCGTCAGTTCCTTTGCGCTCGATTCACAGTGGGGTCTGGATCAAGGGTTCGAGGTGTACGATGATTCCCTCGACTTCAGCGAATACCGGGGAGTGGGCTTCAACGCCGTCGAGCGCAGAGGCGACCAAACCATCGACGAGGTGCTCGGTTGGCTTCGAGACGCGCCGCAGGAGCCGTTTTTCCTCTGGGTCCATCTCTTCGATCCTCACGACCCGTACGATCCTCCCGAGCCCTATTCCAGCCGCTATCGCAGCCGTCCTTACGACGGCGAAGTCGCTTTCGCCGACACCCAGGTGGGGCGACTGCTGGAGTTTTTGAAAAAGCAAGGGCTCTATGAGAGCTCTTTGATCACTGTGCTGGGAGACCACGGCGAGGGCCTCGGGGAGCACGGGGAAGAGACCCACGGTTTCTTCATTTACAACACGACCCTCCACATCCCCTGGATCATCAAGCTGCCGGGCAACGAGTTCGCGGGCGCCTCCATCGATCCAGTCGTCCGCAGCGTGGATGTCGCCCCCACGATCTTGCAGGTCCTTCGGCTCCGGCACAGGGGTGAGATCCAGGGTCGAGGCTTGCTCGGCCTGCTGCGCGGCTCGCGGGCAAGCCTGGAAGAAAGCGCCTACAGCGAGTCCTACTATCCCCGCTATCACTTCGGCTGGAGTTCGCTCTCGAGCTACCAGAACCAACGCTACAAATACATCCGGGCGCCTCGGCCCGAGATTTACGACCTTCAGGAGGACCCTGGCGAAACCCGCAACCTCTACGCCGAGCAGACGGCCTTGGCAAACCAGTACGACAGTCTGCTGGAGAGCCTCAGCCAGAAGTTCGCCGGGGCGGTGGCCCCTCCCGAGGACCCGGGAACGGTCGATCCGGAGACCCGCCAGAGGCTCCAGTCGCTGGGTTACATCGCCATTTCATCGGGTGGGGCGGGTCCCGACGACGATCTGCAGCGAGCCGATCCCAAAGACAAGATCGAGCTTTTCGGGAACATCCGCCGCGCCACAATGGAGTCCGAACAAGGGAAATTCGGGTCCTCTGTAGAGCGCCTGACGGCCGTGATCACCCGGGATCCGGAGATTTACACCGCCCGCTATCTTCAGGGATTCAACTTCTTTCAGACCAAGCAGTACCTGCGGGCGATCGAGGAGTTCAAAGCGGCGCTCAAGCTCTTTCCCGACTCACCCGATTCCATCTACTCGCTGGCCCGCAGCTATACGGAACTGGGAATTGACGACGCCGCCCGTCTCGGCTTCGAACGGCTTCTCGAGGTGCGGCCCGGAAGCTCCCGGGCACACATAGGGCTGGGGGCGCTGGCCTTGAAAGAGCGCGAGACGGAAGAGGCCAAAGAGCACTTTCTGGCGGCCCTGGCAAGTGAGGACAGCCCGAAGGCACGAATCGGCCTGGGTCGCTGTCTGGTCGCCCAAAAGCGCCTGGACGAAGCCGTCCTGCAGTTTCGGGCGGTCGTCAGCAAGCACCCCGATCACGCCGAAGCCCACTTTCTGCTCGGCTACACCTACCAGCAAGCGGGCAAACTAGACGAAGCCCGCCAGCACTTCGAACGAGCCCGGCAACTGGCCAAAGCCCCGCCACCACAGTAAGGGACGGGCTGTTCCTTGGTTTGGGAGCGCTGCCCCGAAGCCGCGACCGGCCACGATCGACCCGCCAAAACTCCGCCACCACAGTAACAGCCGCCACCACAGTAAGGGACGGGCTGTTCCTTGGTTTGGGCAGCGCGCTCGAAGCCGCGACCGCAAGGGAGCGACACGCCCGCCTCAGCCACCATCGACCCGGACGATCCAGGGGGAAAACACGCCGGCCACCCTTTTGGGCGGGACGCTTGCCGACGGGCGCGGCTCAGTGGACTTGTTGTTTTGTTCAGCCGGTGGCTTGGGCCTCGGCCACGACTTTGAAAGGTGCGCTAGCTACGGTTTTCCCGGAGCCGATCTTGTCCTCGATCTCCACCTCGAACTTGTAGTTTCCCTCTTCCAGGTTCTTGAGTTGGAGCTGGCGGATGAGCACGATCCGTTGGGGCGAGATGTATTGGACCGTTTCCCCGCTGTTGTCCTGCAACTCGGCGAAGATCTTGTCGCCGTGTCGGATGATGTAGCGCACGCGCAGATCGGGCTTGAGTGAAGTCTGATCCAACTCGGCGTTGTACACCTGCAGGTAGGCGCCCAGCCATTCGTCCGGCCGGAAAACCTCGTCGACGTTGGGGATGATCTTGACGTCCCCGAGTATGAAACGGTCGTTGGCTTTTGCGTCCTCGGGAGCAGGCTCGATCACCTTGGAAAGAATCATCGAGCTGGTTCGCAACCGCTCCGTGGACTTGAACGACGGAACCCGGATGGCCTGCTGAACCAGACCCACCCGATTCGTATTCTCGTCCCTCACCACCAGATCGAGTCGGTAGCTCTTGCCGGCATCGAGCACCATCACTTTCTGGTAAACGGACTGGATCAAGCGGGCTTGGTCGATGACCTCCCGTGGGTATTCGGCCACCACCGAGTCTTCGAATTCTGCCTCGATGCGGCCCACCATGTTGGTGACGATGGCGTAGATGTTGGCCTTGGCGATGTAGTTGCCGCCTCGGCTCTCGAATGTCAGCTCTCGATTCTCGACCAGGACCGTAATGGGCACCAAGGCCTGATTCTCGTCCAACTGGATGAAATCCGTCCGCATCTGAAAGGGGAAATCGTTGTAAGTGATGCTGGTTTCGACGATCTGCTTGAGGTCGGTGAACTCGACTTTGGGGGCCTTCTGGGCCATGGCGAACCGCGCGTAGCGCGCAAAGGGAGCGTCCTTGGCTCTGTAGCCGTGGCGGTTGCGCCAGGCAGCGTTGTTTTCCAGTCCCGGATTGAAGTAGGGACGGTCGATTCGCCCGCTCTCGTGACCCAGCAGCTCCAACGTGGTGGGGGCCGTCCCCGATACGTACAGGAGCATGTCCTTTTCTTCGGGGCGAAGCGCCAGCCGGTACTCGCCGCTGAAGGAGGGATCGACGAATTCCAGTTCGACATCGTCGCCGATTCCGTCGATGTAGCGGTACACCCAGACCTCGAAGGGGTAGGTGTAGGTCGAGCCTCCGCCTTCCCAGGGTTTGCGCATGTAAGGACCACCCGAGGGATGGCGCTCGATGTAAATCGGCTCGCCGTGGGCGATGTAGACACGGCCGCGATCGGTCATCCAGCCGGGTTTTCCGCTCTGGAAATGCTCGTTGGCGTAGGCGATGCGGCGATAATGCTCTTCCTTGAACTCGTTCGCCTTGGTGCGAGGATCGGGATCGCGCCGATACCAGAACTGCTCAATGAAGGCCTCTTTCTCCTCGACTGTGGTCAGCTTTTGGAAGACATCCCTCTCTTCGTCGCTGATGATGTACTTGACGTCCTCCTGGAGCCACTTCTTGAAATAGTCCTCGCGCTCCTCCTGGCGAGCCTGTTTCTGAACCGGCCCGGCTGAAGCCAGGCCGAGCGTGAATAAAAGCAGGATTGATAAGATCCGAAGCATAATTATCCTCTAACCGATTCTGAGCACTTGACGGTCGATCACGTACTGCTTGGTATTCAAGTCGATGACGTTGACCTGGATTTTGTACTCGCCCGGGACCATCCCGGAAAGGTCGACGACCGAACTGAATTCAATACTCTTGTTGCCGGGGTCGGTATAGGCCTGCAACGTTCGCGGGCCCCCTTTGCGCACCAGACCGGACTCGCTCAGGAAATCGTAGCTGACCAGAATATGTGGTGTGCCGAGATGAGCTTGTGCGTTGTAGACCTTGAAAAAAATCACCATCCGCTCACTGCTCGAAAACTGAGCGTCCGGTTCAGGCATGACACGCCACTTCTCCTCCACCACCAGGTCACTGCCGATCGAACTGCCGTCGGAACCGCTGACACCCCGAGACAAGACCACGCCGCTCAACAAGAGTTCACCGCTTTCGATCGGATGCAACTCCACCGACTGCTCGGCCGAACCGAGTTTTTCCGAACTCATGTCACGGGCCAGCGAGGAAACCACGAAACTGCCGGTGGGCAAGTGGAATTCGTTGAGATATCGAAAATCCTCTCGGCGCGCCGCTTCGAAGTCCTCTTTCGTATAGGCCAGTTGAAGCGTCTTGAAGAATTCGTCGATAACCTGGCCTCGGTCATCCCGGACCTGCGCCATCAGGTCGATTTCGGCGAAGTGGATTCCCGATTCTTTTCGAAAATCGAGCGAGCCGATCGGGAACTGCCATGCGACCGTGAGGCGCGCATCCTCGTTGCCGTAAAACGCACTGCAGATCATGTGAAGCGGTATTTGCGTGAAGGACACGCGAGAAGTGATTTTTTGCTGCAGTGCATTTCGCGATTCGCTGCGCCGCGATTCTTTCTGTTCGAGCAACTCTCCCGGCGAGCGGAAGATGTCTTCGACAAACCGTGCGTATTCACCCACTCCGGAACTCGGGATGTCCCCTCCTCGACCCGTGAGCGATGTGGGAGGCCCGGCAGCCACCAGACGGAAGCGGACCGTTTCGACGATATCACTGGGGCGAACCCCCATCCGGTTGTAAAGCTGTTGAGCTTTTTCGAGTGCGACCCGCGATTCTCCCAGGGTCATGTCCTGCTCGGTCAAACCCACGTTGGCCTGAAAAACCAGCACCATACGGCCCCGGAAAAACTTTGAATTCGGCATCTCGAAATAAGTCCAGACGATGCTTTGGCGCTTTCTTCGGGTACCGGGATTCCCGATTGTGGGGACATCTCGAAACTCTTCATGTTGGGGAGGCCCGTGGACGATGTAGACCCTGCCCCGATCGCCGCGCCAACCGGGTATGCCCTCTCGGAATCTCTTGTTGACATACTCCCAACGGCGGTAGTGCTCGTCCTTGTATTCGTTCTGATCGGTGTAGGGCGTGGGGTCGCGGCGTACCCAGAACTCTTCGATGAAGGCCAGCTTGTCCTCGTCGCTTTGCAGCTTTTCGAAGGCCTGCAACTCCGCTCTTGAGGCAATCCAGTGCACCTCGTCGAGCCACTGTTCAAAACGAGTTTTCGCCCCCAACGGAGAGGTGACGAACAGGATCAGGCCCAGCAGGCACAGCTTCCGCGCAGGGTAATCGTTCATGAGCGTCCATGGTGGGGCCGGAACCTCGGCACACCGCCCAATCGGCCTTTCTTCGCTCCCCGGCCCCGGGGGAGTCGATTCGCATCATTATAGTTCAGCCGCGCTCTCGGTTGCCGGGCCGCCTCGCTTCAGAAGATCTCGACACTTGCGTTTTT